>JASEJS010000056.1 GCA_030016765.1 Patescibacteria group bacterium | reverse complement strand
GCTTTTTCCGTATTTTTTCCCAGAAAAAAATTAAGCGATTTTCGAGGAAAGTGGACGCCACCCACCCGCCACCCGTTATTTAAAGGAAGTAAAGAATATTTTGTTACTTATCATCCTGCTGCTGGAATAAGATTTCCTAAAATTAAAAATATTTTAGAAAAGGATTTTGAAGCCTTGACAAAAGATTTAAATATTTATAAGAAGATTTTTGGAGGCGAAATAATGAAAGGAATAAAAGAAAAATTAGTGTTCTTTAAAAACAAAAAAGGAGAGAGATTGTGGGGAATTATAACTTTACCAGCAAAAGAAAAGAACCCTGGATTAATAATCTGTCATGGGTTTGGCGGAAGTAAATCGAGAAGGAAATATACTTTATTGAGTAGAGCCTTGGCCCAAGATGGAATAGCCTCTTTCAGATTTGATTTTTCAGGACACGGCGATTCGGAAGGAGAATTCGAGGAGTTGAGTATCGAGAAACAAGTCAGCGAATTAAATTCTGCTTTTAAAAGATTTGCAAGAGAAAAAAGAATAGACAGAGAAAAGATAGCTATTTTAGGTCATAGCCTAGGAGCATTGGTAGGAGTTTTATTCCAGACTAAATATAAAAAAGCGAAAGCTTTAATTTTAGTTGCTCCAGCAATAGATCAGAAGGAACTAATAAAAAAATGGTTCACTCCGGAGGAAATTAGAAAATGGAAAAAACAGGAATATCTTGATACTGAAAAAGGAAGGGTAGGTGTTCAATACTTAAAAGAGGTAGAAAGAAGCGATTATTTTCCATTGCTTTCTGAAATTAGAGTGCCTACTCTTATTCTCCAGGGAGAAAAAGATGAAGATGTACCAAAAAAATTTTCAAAAGCTGCTTTTGAAAAACTCGGCTGCCAAAAGAAAAGATTTATTTTAGTTAAAGAAGTAGAACATCACTTTGAAAGCAAAAAAGCAGTAAAAGCTTTAATTTCAGAATCTCTCAGTTGGCTCAAACAAAATTTCTTTTAAATAATGGCCTAAATTGGCCATTTTTTAATTATAAATGAAATCTAGAATTAAAAAAATTTTGAGAGCTTGACAAAATAAATCAATTTGCCATACTGAAAATAGTTCTTAGTCAAAAGGACCGCAATTAACCGAGCAGCTCACTACCTCTCCTAAAAAATTTTCGGTAAAAAACACCGACGTGCCAAAATTCTGCAGGGCATTGATCCCTAGCCCGGGGTTTCGGCTATGCACGTAAAAGCTGCCGCGGTTAGCGGAATTCCTTTTTTGGCTTTTTATTCTGAAGGTGGATTTTCCCCACCTTATTTTGTTTTAAATTTTTTATCATATAGCTATTTTTTAATCTATAATTTAATTCTCTAAAATAATTTCTTACTCCGATTCCAGAGATTACAGCAATCTTTGGTAAATTAAATTCCTTTTTGGTAATTTTCTCAGCTTCAGTTATCAGTTTTTTACCAAGACCTCGATGTTGAGGAGCCAAGACTTTTTCTCCCAAAGGAACTACCTGACCATAGGTGTGAAGCTCTCTGATAATTACTGAGTTTTCCAAAACTGGTATAAAATGAGACTCCTTGCTGAAAACTGGAGAGGGAATTCTCAATCTCAAAAAGGCAAATAGTTTATTTCTCTCTTTATTTTCAAAACTTAAAAATATCTCTCTTCCTTCAGAGGCTTTGTAATCTTCTCTAAATAGATAGACTTTTTCTTTTGGATTATATTTTTCTCTGATTTCTCTACATCTTATGCATTTGCATTTTAATCCTCTTT
The DNA here is from genome assembly GCA_030016765.1 of Patescibacteria group bacterium. Lineage (GTDB taxonomy): Bacteria > Patescibacteriota > Minisyncoccia > Minisyncoccales > JASEJS01 > JASEJS01. The sequence goes on along the minus strand of JASEJS010000056.1, from coordinate 2,749 downwards.
TTCTCATTTCCTTTTGAACTACTTCTCTCAAATTTGAAATCTTAGAACCAGCTTCAATCTTTTGAATTGAAATATCTCTAAACAATCTTCCCACCCTAACCCAATAGGGCAGAATTTTTTTAGCTTTAATTAAAAGCTCAATTAGCTCTTTATCTGAATAGGGTTTATATTTTCCTTCTTTCCAAATTTTATAAAGCTCTGATCCTTTACAAACTACACAGGGATAGATTTTCAACCAGTCTGGCCTGAAATTTTCATCAGAAAATACTAATTTAAATTTCTCAAAATCGTTTTTCAAATTAGAACCAAAGAGATTGGGCATCAAATGATATTGAATTTTAAATCCAGCATCCTTTAAGATTTTGGTTGCCCTTTTTATTTCTTTAACTCCATGCCCTCTCTTATTTCTTTTTAAAATTTTATCATCTAAGATTTGAGCTCCAATTTCTACTTTCGTCACCCCTAAATCTCTTAGCCAGATTGCCTCCTTTTCAGTAATTAAATCTGGCCTGGTCTCAATACTTAATCCGATTATCCTGTTTTTTGCCCTTTCATTAATTCTTTGAGCTTCCTTTAAATTTTTTGATTCTTTATCATTTGCTCCATCAAAACACCTTTTAATGAACCATTCTTGATATTTTTTAGGATACCAAGAAAAAGTTCCTCCCAAAACAATCAATTCAATCTTGTCAGTGGGATGACCTTCTAATCTTAAGCTTTCTATTCTTTTTTTGACTTGTAAATAGGGATCGTAATTTAAATTTTTTGCTCTTTGAGCTGCTGGCTCTCCAGATAAATAGCTTTTTGGGAAACCCTTTTCCTTTGGACAATAAATACATTTTCCAGGACATTTGAAAGGCTTAGTTAAAACCGTAATTACTGCTACTCCAGATAAAGTTCTAATTGGATGTTTTCTTAAGAGAGTTTCTAAAATTTTACTTGGTTTTATCCTTTTCTTTTCAACTAATTTGTGATATGCTTTTAAGAGTTCAATATTAGAAGGGCAAGGAATTTTATATTTTTTTGCCATCTTTCTTTTAATTAAAGATAATTCAGCTGAAGTTTTCACTCTATTTTTTATTGATTCTTTAATTACTTGCCCCGTAGGCTCCCAAAGGGATTTTTTCGGGGTGAGACGATTTATTTCCATATGGAAAAAAGTTATGCCGAATACCTATTCAAAAAGACTATCAAAGATTATAACTTAATTGCCAAAGATTATTCAAGGACTCGGGAATTTATTTGGGATATAGAACCTCTGAGTCAATATGTTTTTACTGGAGAAAAAATATTGGATTTGGGCTGTGGAAATGGTAGATTGCTTAAAGTTTTAAAAGATAAAAGAATAGATTATATTGGAGTAGATAGTTCAGAAAAGCTGATTGAAATTGCAAAGAAAAAATATCCTCCTCAACCTCTAAAAGACAAAAAAGAAATTTTTTTACCCACTGTAAAATTTCAAGTAGCCGATAGCTTAAATTTACCTTTTTCAAATAACTATTTTGATAAGGTCTTTAGCATTCGTACCTTTCATCATATTCCTTCAAAAGAATTCCGACTTCAATTTATCAAGGAAATTAGAAGGGTTTTAAAGCCAGGAGGCCTTTTAATTTTAACAGTTTGGAATGTCTGGGGTTCTAAAGACAAAACTAATTTATTGAGACTAATTGAAAGCACTTTTTTGAAAATCATTGGGAGATCTAAATTGGATTTTGGCGATGCTTTGATTCCCTGGGGCAAAAAAATCCTTAGGTATTATCATTTTTTTACTAAAAGTGGATTGAAAAAGATTGCCAAAGAAGGCGGTTTAAAAATAGAGGAAATCTGGACTTCTCTTGGTCCTTCTCAATATTCCGATATTTGTTTGGTAGCTGAAAAATAAATTTTTGTCCCTATAGTTCAATGGAGAGAATAGAGACCTCCGGAGTCTCAGGTGTAGGTTCAATTCCTACTAGGGACACCCTAAAAGAGATCTTCGAATATTGGTTATTTAATGAATTTACCCCGTTAGAAAGCCCCGCCCCTTGGGGCGGTTGGGATGAATATAATCTAACTTCTTTTTTAGAAAGGGCGGCTGGGTTTACCCCGTTAGAAATTTTATAGTCAAAGTTCATTAATAGAAAACCTGATAAGTTAGAAGAATCAATTCATTTTCAAAAAAAGGAAGCAAAAATTTCTAACGGGGTTTAAAGCCCCGCCCTTTCTAACGGGGTTTACTATTTTTTAGTTGGGAATAAAGAGAATAGAAAAGAAAAAATCTTTTCAGGTCTTTTGTTGAAATTTTGAATATTGAAAAGCCAGTTTTTTTAAAAACAAAAGAAAGAAACAGTTAGGGAGGATTTTACATTTGCCTGAAGGTAAAAAGAAATGGCTTTTAGAATTTAAATCAAAACCTGCTTATGAAAAAATTCCTTAAAAAAATTTTATTAACCCTCTTAATTGTAATTTTACTTTTTGGATATCTTTTTATGGGTACTTCTCCTCAGGCAGAAGAAATTAGTTGGGGAGTTAATTTTTCTCAAAAACATGCTGAAAATTTGGGACTGGATTGGCGAGAAACCTATTTAGCCTTGCTTGATGATTTAAGAGTAAAAAATATAAAATTAATTACCCATTGGGATTTAATAGAGCCCAGCGAGGGAGAATATAAATTTGAGGATTTAGATTGGCAGATTAAAGAAGCTGAGAAAAAAGGAGCTAAGCTCCTTTTGGTTATTGGAATGAAAACTGGCCGCTGGCCAGAATGCCA
>JASEJS010000055.1 GCA_030016765.1 Patescibacteria group bacterium | reverse complement strand
TTTATGGGACCTTTTGAGGCAACGGCCAGTTGGGACCCGAAAGGGATTTCTGGTTGCTTTAGATTCCTTCAAAAAGTCTGGAATTTAAAATCCAAAATCCAAAATCCAAAATCCAAAATTACAAATCAAAATTCAAAATTAGAAAAATTAATTCACCAGACGATTAAAAAAGTTAGTGAAGACATTGAAGATTTTAAGTTCAATACTGCCATTTCAGCTTTAATGATTTTGGTCAATGAATTAGAAAAACAACCAACATTAGAAATTAGAAATTTGAAATTAGTCATTAAATTACTGGCTCCTTTTGCCCCTCACCTAACTGAAGAATTGTGGCAAAACTGTATTTTAAAAGTTCCAAGTTCCAAGTTCCAAGTTCCAAGTTCAATACATAATCAACCCTGGCCAAGCTATGATCCAAATTTAATTAAAGAAGAAAAGATTACTTTAATAGTTCAAGTTAATGGCAAAGTAAGAGATAAAATTGAGGCTGAAGCTAATATCTCTGAAGAAAAAGCTAAAGAACTTGCAATTTCTCGAGAAAAAGTTAAAAAATGGATAGAGGGAAAAGAAATAAAAAAGGTTATCTTTGTCCCAGAAAAATTAATTAATATTGTAGTTTAATTTTATGTGTGGTATTGTTGGCTACATTGGTAAAAAACCAGCCTTTCCAATTTTACTATCTGGATTGAAAAGGCTTGAATATCGTGGTTATGACAGTTATGGCTTTTGCGTTTTAAATGCCCAAAATGAGCCATTTTTATATAAAAGGATAGGGAGAATTTCTGACGCTGAAAAAGAACTTTTAGATTTAAAAGTAGAAGGAAATATCGGTGAAGCTCATACAAGATGGGCCACAAGCGGAGCAGTTACTAATAAAAATGCTCATCCCCATTTCGACTGTTCTAAAAATATTTTCCTTGTTCACAATGGCATTATTGAGAATTATCAAGAATTAAAAGAAAAATTGATAAAAGAAGGTCATAAATTTAATTCGGAATGCGATACCGAAATTTTACCTCATTTAATTGAAAAATATTTTGAAGGAAATTTAGAAGAGGCGGTGAGAAAAGCTTTAAGAGAAGTTAAGGGAACTTATGGAATAGCGGTTATTTCTAAAAAGGACCCTCAAAAACTGGTAGCTGCCAGGTTTTCTTCCCCCTTGCTTTTAGGCATGGGTCAGGATGAAACATTAGTTGCCTCTGACCCAACAGCCATAATTACTCACACCAGACAAGTTATCAATTTAGATGATAATGAAATTGCCGTAATTAATCCAAATAATTTTTTCATCTTAAAAGAGAAACCCTTGGTCCAAATTGAATGGACTCCTGAAGAAGCAGAAAAGGGAGGGTATCCCCATTTTATGTTAAAGGAAATAATGGAAGAGCCAGAGGCAATTGAAAATGCTATCCGAGGGAGAGTGATGGTTGAAGATGGTTCAGTGAAATTAGGGGGTTTAGATGTAATTGCAGAAAAACTAAGAGAAATTAATCGTTTAATTTTGGTTGCCTGCGGCACTGCTCATTATGCGGCTCAGGTTGGAGAATATATGTTAGAAGAGTATGCGGGAATTTCTTGCGAAGTTGACATTGGCTCTGAATTTCGTTATCGAAAACCGATAGTAGACGAGAAGACCGCAGCTATTTTCATTTCTCAATCTGGAGAAACAGCCGATACTTTGGCTGCTTTAAGGGAGATGAAAAAAAAGGGGATTTTAACCTTGGGAATTACCAATGTCGTTGGTTCAACTCAGGCCAGAGAAACCGATGCCGGAGTTTATATTAGATCAGGTCCAGAAATTGCCGTAGCTTCAACAAAAGCCTTTTTAGGTCAATTGGCAACTTTGGCTATGTTTACTGTTTTTTTAGGAAGACAAAGAGATATGGCTTTAGTAATGGGAAAGAGAATTGTTTCTGAGCTTTCAAAACTTCCAGAATTAGCCAAAAAAGTTTTAAAATTAGCTCCAGAAATCGAAAAATTAGCCAAAAAATATAAAGATTTCAAAAATTTCTGGTTTATCGGGAGGAAATATAACTTCCCAATTGCTTTAGAAGGAGCTTTAAAATTAAAAGAAATATCTTATTTGCATGCTGAAGGGATAGGAGGAGGGGAATTAAAACACGGACCCTTAGCCTTAATTGATGAGAATTTCCCAACTATAGCAATTTGTCCCTCAGATTCAGTTTATGAAAAAATGTGTTCTAACATTGAAGAAGTGAAAGCCAGAGGAGGACCAGTAATTGCTTTAGCTACTGAAGGAAATGAAGAGATTAAGAAAATAGCCGATGAGGTAATCTATATTCCCAAAACCTTAGAGATGTTAACTCCAATTTTATCAGTTATTCCTTTGCATCTATTCGCTTATTATATGGCAGTTTTATTAGGAAAAGACGTGGATAAGCCTCGGAACCTTGCGAAATCAATTGTGGTAGAATAATTTTATGGAAGAAATTTTATTAAATAAACCAGGTCAAAAAATTATTTTGTTAGGAAACGAAGCCATTGTTAGAGGGGCGATAGAATCGGGCGTGAATTTCGTTTCTACTTATCCGGGGACGCCAGCTTCAGAAATAGGTGATACTTTTTATAAAATTCAAAATTCAAAATTCAAAATTCAAAATTTATATTTTGAATATTCAACTAATGAAAAAGTGGCCTTGGAAGCTGGAATTGGGGCTTCTTTTTCTGGTTTGAAAACTTTGGTGGCGATGAAAGATTTCGGGATAAATGTCTGTTTAGATGCTTTAGGCCCTTTTTTGTATACCGGCACTAAGGGAGCAACAGTAATTGTGATAACCGACGATCCTTCTTGTCATAGTTCCGCCCAATGGGAAGAAGGTACTCGGGCCATTTCCTATTTGACTCACATTCCAACTTTAGAACCCTCTGATCCCCAAGAATGTAAAGACTTTACCAAATTGGCTTTTCAAATTTCCGAAAAATTTAAAATTCCAGTAATGATAAGAACCACTACCAGAGTTAGCCATCAGAGAATGCCAGTAAAATTAGAAAAGCTCCCTAAAAAAGGAGCTAAGCTCCTTAAAGGAGAGTTTAGAAAAGAGCCAAAAAGATTTATTACTTTGCCTCCCCGAGTTTTAGAAATGAAAAAAGAATTATTGGAAAAGATTGAGAAAATTCAGGAATTTTCTAACCAACTTACAACTTACAACTTACAACTTACAACTAAAGAAAAATCAGGAATTATTACTTCCGGGATTTCTTATTTATATGTCATGGAAGCTTTAAAAGAACTTAGTTTATCTTTGCCAGTTTTAAAATTAGGATTTTTTTATCCTTTGCCAGAAAAGAAAATTGAAAACTTTATAAAAAAATTAAAAAAAGTTTTAGTTGTTGAAGAACTGGAGCCTTATTTAGAAAAAGAAATTGATAGATTGGCAAAAATTTCTAATCCTAAATTAAAAATTTTTGGCAAAAACCTAATTCCAGAAGTTGGCGAACTGAGGCCAGAAATTGTGATTTCAGCCATTGCTAAATTTACTAATAGCAAATTCAAAATTCAAAATTCAAAATTCAAAATTCAAATTCCTAAGCGTTTCCCCCAGCTTTGTCCGGGCTGCCCTTATTGGCTTGTTTTTTCAGCAGTTAAAAAGGCAGTTGATCCAAAAAAAGTAATCTTTGGAGGAGATATTGGTTGTTATATGTTATTTGGTTTACCTCCGATAAAAATCCAAGATTATCTCTCTTGTATGGGTTCTTCAATAGGAATTGCCCATGGAATTAAAAAAACTACTGATCAAAAATTAATTGCCTTTATTGGAGATTCAACTTTTTTCCATGCTGGAATTCCAGCTTTGATCAATACTGTTTATAATCAATCTAATCCTTTAATTATTATTTTAAATAACCAAACTACTGCCATGACCGGTCATCAGCCCCATCCAGGAGTTCCTAAAGATAATCTGGCCGTAAAAATAGAAGAGATTGTAAAAGGTTGTGGAGTTAAAAATTTAAAAGTAATTGACCCAATTGACCAAAAAGAATTTGTTAATACAATTAAGGAATTTTTAAATAAAAAAGAAGTTTCGGTAATTATTGCTCGTCATCCTTGTAGATTTGTTCGACAATCTTGACAGGGTTATGGGGAAAAGTTAATATGGTAAAAATTCCTTAGAATGTTTTAAAATGCCTGGAAAATCTTTTTATTTAAAATATTCCTTAATTATTCTCTTCATTATCGTAATTGGATTGCCTCTTTTTGAATCCACTCAGAAAATTAAGGTTGATTTATTAGAAAATTTTGAAGGTTTAGCAAAAATTGAAGGAAACAGCCTTCTTCCTTTAGCTGATTCTTCAAATCCTGAGCCTAAAATCACTCAAAAAATAATAGTAATAGTTACTGGCTACTCTAGTACTGCAGATCAAACTGACTCAGATCCTTTTATTACTGCCGCTGGGACTTTGGTTAGAGAGGGAATTATCGCTAGTAATCTCTTGCCATTTGGAACTAAAGTAAGAATTCCAGAAATATATGGAGATAAAGTTTTTATAGTCGAGGATAGAATGAGTTGGGAAAAAGGTTATTATCACATTGATATTTGGTTTCCCACCCTTTGGCAGGCCAAGGAATTTGGAGCTAAAAAAACTTATATTGAGATTTTAGAAGGCTAAATTTTGAAACTAAACAGCCCGCGCTAAGCGCG
>JASEJS010000002.1 GCA_030016765.1 Patescibacteria group bacterium | reverse complement strand
CTCGATCTATAGGTAACACAACCAGGAAGGCTAGGGACAATTACTGTAAAGCCACTTTTTGGCTCTGGTCGAAAAATCACATTATAACGAAAGGGTTTTTTCCATCCTGTTTTTATATTAATAAATTTATTATTTGAAGTCAATTTTGGATCAGCTTTGAACTACTCTTAAATATTTTCCAGTGTAGGATTTAGGATTTTTGGCTATTTCTGAAGGTGGACCTTCAGCCACAATCTCTCCTCCCTTTTCTCCTCCCTCTGGACCTAAATCTATTATATAATCTGTATTTTTAATCACATCCAATTCGTGTTCTATACAAATTACGGTGTTGCCCCGATTTACCAATTCTCTTAAAACATATAAAAGCTTTTTAATATCATCGGGATGCAAGCCAGTGGTTGGTTCATCTAAGATGTAGAGAGTTTTACCAGTAGCCTTTTTTGAAAGTTCAGCAGCCAATTTCACTCTCTGGGCCTCTCCTCCAGATAGAGAAGGAGCAGGCTGACCTAATTGAATATAACCTAAACCCACATCATTTAGGGTCTTTAATTTTTGTTTAATGGCTGGGATATCTTTGAAAAAATCCAAAGCCTCCTCCACAGTCATTTCCAGAACCTGGGCAATATTCTTCCCTCTATATTCTACGGCCAGGGTTTCCTGGTTAAACCTCTTTCCTTTACATTCTGAGCACTGAACATAAACATCTGGCAGAAAATACATTTCAATTTTGATTTGGCCCTGACCTTGACATACCTCACAGCGACCTCCTTTTACATTGAAGGAAAATCGACCAGGTAAATATCCTTTAATTCTGGCCTCCTTTGTTTTAGAAAAGAGATCTCGAATGTAGGTGAAGGCTCCAGTATAAGTCACTGGATTTGACCGAGGAGTTCTACCAATTGGTGATTGATCAACTAAAACCACCTTATTCAAATGTTCAGTACCTAAAATTTCTTGGTGAGCTCCGGGTTCTTCCTTTGAATTGTAAAATTTTCTCATCAGGGCCCGGGCTAAAATATCATTCATCAAAGAACTTTTTCCAGAACCTGAAACCCCGGTAAGGCAAACAAATTTTTCCAAAGGAATTTTAACATCAATATTTTTTAGATTATGCTCGGCTGCTTTTTTAATTATTAGATAATTTTGACTTTTAACTTGTACTTTTGAGTTTTGAGTTTTGAGTTTTGAGTTTATTTCGACTTTTTTTCTTCCAGATAAATATTCTCCAGTAATGGTTTTTGATTTCAGTAATTCCTTTGGTGTCCCTTGAAAGACAATTTTGCCTCCTTTTTTCCCTGCCCCTGGCCCAATATCAATTATCCAGTCGGCAGCTTTAATAGCATGTCTACTGTGTTCAACTACTATTATTGTATTTCCCAAATCTCTCAGCTTTTTTAAGGTTTCAATTAATCTTCCCTGATCTCTAGGATGAAGGCCAACTGAAGGTTCATCTAAAATATATAAAACTCCAGTTAATTTTGAACCAATCTGGGTAGCTAATCTTATTCTTTGCTCTTCTCCACCAGCTAAGGTAGCTGCTTTTCTATTCAAAGTTAAATAATCTAATCCAACATCGATTAGAAATTGGAGCCGATTGATGATTTCTTTGACAATGGGCTGAGCAATTCTCAAGGAGTTAGGTTCTTTGAAAGAAATTTTTTCAAAAAATTCTTTCAATTTATTAATTTCCATCTCCACCATCTGATCGATTGATTTTCCAGCTACCGTTACCGCTAACACTTCTGGTTTCAACCTCTTTCCTTTACATTTTTCACATTTTTTCTCAATCATATATTGCTCAATCTCTTCTCTAGTATATTCAGATTCTGTTTCATGATATCTTCTCTCTAGCCAGGGAATTACTCCTTCAAAGATTCCATTTCCATATAAAATTAAATCAATTTTCTCTTTAGATAAGTTTTTGACTGGAGTGTATAAATCAATATTTTCTCTTTCAGCCAACTCTTCTAATTGCCATCTGAAAAATCCCTGCCTTCCTACTTTATGAGAGGCCCTGGCCCAGGGAAAAATGGCTCCTTCAGCAATGGATAAATTTGGGTTGGGAATGACCAGTTTAGGATCAATCACTAACTTTTCCCCCAAACCCTGACAGGCTGGGCAGGCTCCATAGGGAGAATTAAAAGAAAAAAGCCGAGGTTCTAACTCTGGCAAAGAAATTCCACATTCCTCGCAGGCAAAATGCTCACTGAAGATTAGATCTTCAGAGCTTTTAGCTTTTAGCTTATAGCTTTTAGTTTTTTTATAGCTGCTGATAGCTGATCGCTGGAAACTGGAAGCTACGATGACCACTCCTTTTCCTAATTTCAAAGCTGTTTCTAATGAATCAACTAATCGTGACTTATCCAAGTCTTTATCTAAAATTAATCTGTCCACCACAACTTCAATATTATGCTTTTTATATCTAGCTAATTTTAATCCCAAGGCATCTTCTATTCTATGGATTATTCCATCAATTCTTACTCTCACAAATCCTCCTCTCTGAATCTCTTCTATTAAGCCTCGATATTCTCCTTTCTTTCCCCTAATTACCGGCCCCAAAATAGTGACCTCAGTCTTTTTTGGTAGTTTTAAAATTTGTTCAGTAATTTGGTCAATAGTCTGACGAGAAACTTCCTTTCCGCATTTTGGACAATGAGGAATTCCAATTCTGGCAAATAACAATCTTAAGTAATCATAAATTTCAGTAATAGTTCCAACAGTCGACCTGGGATTGTGAGCGGCTTTTCTCTGATCAATCGAAATAGCTGGACTAATTCCTTCAATCTTATCGACATCTGGCTTATCCATCACTCCTAAAAACTGCCTAGCATAGGCAGATAAACTCTCTACATATCTCCTTTGGCCCTCAGCATATAAGGTATCAAAAGCCAGAGAAGATTTCCCAGAACCTGATATACCGGTAATAACCACCAATTTATTTTTAGGTATATCTAAATCGATATTTTTTAAATTGTGAACTTTCGCTCCCCTAATTTTAATAAAATCGCCACTCATAAAAAATTATTATACTTCAATTTTCAAAAAACTTCAATAAAACATCTTATCCTTTTGAATTTAGGCAATTTATTTTAGGTCATCATGTAATAAATTTTTCAAAATTTTGTCATTATTTATATGAAGCAGAAAATAAATAAAAATTTAAACCTCTCAGCCAATCTTTTAGGTTGGATTTTTGGGATTCTCTTCACTAATTGGTCGAGAGGTTTTTTAAATAAAGAAAAATGTAAATAAAATAAATAAAAAATAAATAATAAAAATAAAAAACCTCTCGACCAATAGAGAGGTTTTTAAATGAAAAACAAAAAAGATCTTTAACAACTTAATATGGGAGCAAGAAAAATGAAAAAGAAAATAATAATAGGAGGATGGGAGTTAAACATAGGGTTATCCAAATTTGTTGACAGAGAGCTTATCGAAGAACTAGAAAGATTTTTGACTGATAAATGGAAAAGGGCAGTATTAGAAGGAATCGATCATCCCTGGTGGAGTATAAAACATCTAGGAATACCCAGCCCTGTAATAAGGGTGGATATGGCTCCAGTGACAGAATCTAAAGAAATCAAAGAATCTATTTACGAAGTGGAAGTAAGACCAGCTGGGTTAGGAGTGATGCTTCAAATGGAAAATGTGGAAATATACCTGTCCGATAAAAAAAATTGGCCAGGTGTTTCCACTAAATCCAGAGTACCTCTTTTTTTATTTAAATTTTGCTAAAATAAAATTAATGAAAAAAAATATTCTTCTGATCCAATTTCGTCAAGATATTTCTGCTTCTCATGAGAAAGATTGTTTTTTGCATTATTTTTCCAAAAAACTAAATTTAAAATTGAAAATAGTAAATGCTTTTGATGAAAAAGTTGATTTTTCTTCTCCTAAAAAATTAATCAAAAATACCCAGGGAGTAATTCTGGGAGGTTCAGGCGAGTTCTATCTTTCTGGAAATCCCAAAGAAAAAGAAAAGATCCTCCAAAAGATGCTCAAAAGAATATCTTTTTTTATAGAATACCTTTTTCGAAATGATTTTCCAACATTAGGAGTTTGTTTTGGACATCAACTTTTAGGCTATTTCTTAGGTGGAGAAATAATCAATGATAAAAATCAAAGCCAAAAAGGTTCTTTTTTGGTTTCTTTAACCAAAGAGGGAAAGAATGATCCTCTTTTTTCTACCATGCCTCAAAAATTCTTTGCCCAATTTGGTCATCGAGATAGCCTTAAAAATTTACCAAAAAAAGTCAAACTTTTAGCTAAAACAAAAAAATGTAAAATAGTCGCTTTCAAATATAAAAATAAGATCTGGGGTGTTCAATTTCATCCGGAATTGGATTATAAAGATATGCTTTTTAGGTTTAAGCTTTATTCAGAATATCTTCCCAAAAAATTTGAAGTGATGAAGAAGAAATTAAAGCCTTCTCCCTTTTCTTCTAAAGTTATCCAAAATTTTTTAAAAATCACTAATGCCAATTAATGCTTAATCTTTAATTGAAAAATTGAAAATCTTGGGTTAAGATAGTTAAGCCATGGAGAAATTTAAATATCTTGGAAAAGATAAAATTACTCAACTTCCTAAAAGCTCCGGAGTTTATGCTTTTAAAGGAAGAGATAGAGAAATTTTATATATTGGGAAAGCGGCAAATATTAGAGAAAGAGTGAAAAATCATTTTCAAAAGCTAACTTATAAAGACAATCTTTTTATCGATCAAGTTTCAAAGATTGGCTATTTAAAAACTGATTCTGAAATTGAGGCCCTAATTTTGGAAGCAAATTTGATTAAAAAATACCAGCCAAAATACAATGTCATTTGGCGAGATGATAAGAATTATTTTTTTGTGGCAAAAACTAAAGAAGATTTCCCCCGGATTTTCATTACTCACCAACCCATACTTAAAACTAAAAACTTAAAATTTAAAACTGAGTATGTAGGGCCATTCGTAGATGGTAAGGCCTTAAAAGAAACCTTGAAGGTTTTGAGAAAAGTTTTCCCCTACAGGTCCTGTCGAGTCTTACCAAAAAGAGCTTGCCTCTGGTATCATTTGGGAAGATGTCCAGCTCCTTGTCTTTTGAAAACAAAATTAATTGAAGAAATTCCAAAGAATACTTTGAAAATAAAAAATATTTGTCAGAGAAATGCCAGAAATTTAATGAAAATTATTGAAAAAGGAAAAAATCCAGTCCTAAAAGAATTAAAAAAAGAAATGAAAATAGCTTCAAAAAATCAGGAATTTGAAGAAGCGGCAAGGATTAGAGATCAAATTGAGGCCTTGGAAAAGGTAATGGCCCATGCAAAAATTTTCGAACCTCCAATTAGACAAATTACACCATGGTGTAAAATGTATAATAAAATTGAGTTAAGGTTGAGGAAGATGTTAAAAGTGAAAAATAAAATTTCTCGAATTGAAGCCTATGATATTTCCAATATTCAAGGCAAAGCGGCTACTGGCTCAATGGTTACTTTTATTGATGGTCTTCCTGATAAAAATTTTTATCGCAAATTTAAAATTAAGATAGCTGGCAAACCAAACGATATTGCCATGCTCAAAGAATGCTTAACTAGAAGATTGAAACATCCAGAATGGCCCTACCCAGATTTAATTTTAATCGATGGCGGCCAAGCTCAACTTAATGCAGCGATACTAAAAGCTAAAAGCTATAAGCTGAAAGCTAAAACGATGGCTTTAGCTAAAAAGAAAAATGAATTATATATTGAAAATCAGAAAAAGCCGATTTTATTAAAAACCTTACCAAGAGAAATTTTTAATTTAATTTTGCAATTAAGAGATGAGGCTCATCGTTTTGCCCTTTCTTATCATAAAAAATTAAGGGAAATTGACTTTCGCTCAAATCTCTGATAAAATCTCTAGAATGTGGGGATTTCTTTTACAAATTATTGCTGGCATTTTGGGAATTTGGATCTCTACTAAAATTGTTCCGGGAGTAGAATTTAAGGGAGAAATTCAATATCTAATTTTAGCTGGAGTTATTTTAGGTCTAATTAATTTTTTTATAAAGCCAATTATAAAAATAATTGCTCTCCCTTTAACAATATTGACTTTTGGGCTTTTCAGTTTAGTAATTAATATGGGAATAATCTGGGTAGTTGATATTATCTTTCCTGAATTGATCATTTCAGGGATTATACCTCTATTTTGGACCTCAATTATTGTCTGGGGGTTAGGTTGGTTTTTGCCTAAATGGCTTCCAGAAAAAGAGATATCTTAAAAATGGCTCAATATTTACTTCTATCTCAAATTATTGTCGCTATTTTTTTGATTGTCCTTATTCTTTTACAACAAAGAGGAACAGCTTTAGGATCAGCTTTTGGCGGAGAAAGCGGATTTTATGCTACTAAAAGAGGAATTCAGAAAAAAATTTTCTGGCTAACCGTATTTTTTGGAGCAGCCTTTATAATTTTAGCCTTCTTAAATCTCATTTTTTAAAATGGAACTGCCGACTAAAAATCAATGGACCCCGTTAGAGTCAATCAAGAAATACTCTGGAGGCTTAAAAAAATTTAAAACTCTAACGGGGTGGAGGCAATTTTTTAAAGTCTTAACAAAAAGAGAGAAAATTCTTTTTTTAATTTTTTTATTTTTAGCTCTTAGTTCTTTGTGTTTCTTGAGCTATGATTTTTATCTGAAGAATACTGAAATTAAACCTGCTTTTGGAGGAGTTTTTACCGAAGGGGTAATTGGCCAACCCAGATTTATTAATCCAATTTATGCTCAAGTTTCTGATATTGACAGGGATTTGGTAGAACTTATTTTTTCTGGTTTAATGAAATATAACCTAAAAGGGGAAATTGTCCCTGATTTAGCTAAAAGTTATGAAATTAAAGAAGGAGGAAAGGTTTATGAAATTTATCTAAAAGAAAATCTTTTCTGGTCAGATGGTTTTCCTTTAACTGCTGATGATGTAATTTTTACCATTGAAACCATCCAAAATTCAGATTATAAAAGTCCAATTCGGGCAAATTTTTTAGGAGTAGAAGTTGAAAGGATTTCTGATTTGGGAGTTGCTTTCAAATTAAAAAATCCCTATAGTGCCTTTTTAGAAAATTTAACCTTGAAAATAATTCCAAAACATATCTGGGAAAAAATTCCTCCCCAAAACTTCCCATTAGCAGCTTATAACTTAAATCCAGTTGGTTCAGGTATTTATAAATTGAAAAGCTTAAAACAAACCCCTGAAGGTAGAATAATTTCTTTAGATTTAATTAAAAATCAAAAATACTTTGGGAAAAGCCCTTATCTTTCCCAGATTTCTTTTCAATTTTTTGAAAGTCAAGAAGAACTGATCAAGGCTGCTCAGGAGGCTAAAATTAAAGGCCTCACTCTCACTCCAATTGGGAATCTCGAAGAAAAAGATTTAGCTACTTTAGAAGAAAATTTTAATCTCTATTCCCTCTCTCTACCCAGATATTTTACCCTATTTTTCAATCCTGAAAATTCAAAAGTTTTATCTGAAAAAGAAGTAAGAAAAGCCTTAAATTATGGAACCAATAAAAAAGAAATTGTTGAAAAAGTGCTGAAAGGAAGAGGTCAGTTAGTTCAGTCCCCTATTTTGCCTGAGATTTATGGTTTTAATCCCCCTTCAGAAATTTATCAATTTGATCCAGAAAAGGCTAAAGAAATTTTAGAAAAAGCTGGATTTATTGAAAATGAATTGGGTCTGAGGGAAAAAATTATCAAAAAAGAACCTGCTTTTCAATTTAAAAGTGATTTGGAGTTTGGCTCCCAAGGAGATAAAGTAAGAGAGCTTCAAAGATGTTTGGCCAAAGATACAGAAATTTATCCTGAAGGCGAAATTACTGGTTTCTTTGGTGAAAAAACTAAAAGGGCAGTGATAAGATTCCAAGAAAAATACAAAAAAGATATTCTAGATCCCTGGGGATTTGAAAAAGGAACTGGAATAGTGAGAGAAACTACTCGAAAAAAATTAAATGAAATTTGTTTTGAACCAATTAAAGAAGTCTTACCTCTTAAATTTTCCTTAGTAACAGTTGACCAGCCAATTTTAATTGAAGTCGCCAATCTTTTGAAAAATCAATGGAAAACTTTAGGAGCAGAAATTGAAATAAAAACTTTTAATATCTCAGATCTTGAAAATATCATTAAAAAAAGAGATTATCAAAGCCTATTATTTGGTGAAGTGTTAGGGGCAATTCCTGACCCTTTTCCTTTTTGGCATTCAATTCAGAAAAAAGACCCGGGATTAAATTTGGCTCTTTATGAAAATAAAAAGGTAGATAGTTTATTGAAAGAAGCTCGAGAAACTTTAAATGAAGCAGAAAGAAAAAAGAAATTAGAAGAGTTCCAGGATATTTTAATTGAAGATGCTCCTTGTATCTTTCTTTACCAGCCAGATTATCTTTATTTTGTCTCAAAGGAAATTAAAGGGATAGATATTAAAACTGTATTTTATCCTTCTAAGAGATTTTCTGAAATTGAGAACTGGTATGTTAAAACAAAAAGGGGCTGGAAATGAAAATTCGAAATTAAAAAAACCTCAAATTCGTTTTTTAGCTGATATGAGGTCAGTACTTTATGACCAGAAGTGGCTAAAAACTGCTTCCAATTTTGAAGTTTATTATATCTATCGAGGAGTCAAGAAGAAAAATGGATTAAGATATGATATTACGGTTATTCCTCCTAAAATGTTAGGAAAAGAATTCGTAAAGACGAAAGGTCATTATCATATTGGAGATTACCAAGAAATATATGAGGTTTTGAGAGGTCAAGCTATTTTTCTCCTTCAAAAAGGGAAAGATAAAATTAAAGATGTTTATGCTATTGAAGCAAAAAAGGGTGATATTGTAATTATTCCTTCTCATTATGGACACATCACTATTAATCCTACTGGCCAGACTTTAAAAATGGCCAATTGGATTTCTGAAAAATGTAAAAGTATTTATGAATTATTTGAAAAAAAACAAGGGGCTTGTTATTATTACACTCAGTCAGGCTGGATTAAAAACAAAAATTATGGTAAAATACCAAAATTGCGATTTGAAAGGCCTCTTAAATCAAAACCCAAAAATTTAAATTTCCTAAAATAAAATTATCCATAAAATTATTCGTAATTCGGTTAAATTCGTAATTCGTAGGCTTATGAAAATTCGCAAAGCAGTTATACCAGCAGCTGGTTGGGGAACAAGGTTTTTGCCCCAGACAAAAGCCATGCCAAAAGAAATGCTGCCTATAATAGACAAACCAGTAATTCAGTATGTAGTGGAAGAAATAGTTGCTTCTGGAATTAAAGATATTATCATTATTACTGGCTGGCAAAAGCGAGCAATTGAAGATCATTTTGATAGGTCCTTTGAACTTGAAAAATATTTACAAAAAAAGGGGAAGAAAAAAGAATTTTCCCAAATTAAAAAAATTAGCCAGTTAGCTAATTTTGTTTACATCAGACAAAAAGAAGAAAGATATGGAAATGCCATTCCCGTTCTGGCAGCCAAACCAGTCATTGATAAAGAACCTTTTGCAGTCCTCTGGGGAGATGAGTTTATTTCAGCTAAGCCTCCTAGACTATCTCAAATGCTCAAGGTTTATCAAAAATATAAGGGAGCTATAATTTCGGCTGTTCGAATTGAGTCCAAAGACTCCCTTTCTCGCTATGGGATTGCCCAAATGGAACCCATTGAAGATAATATTTTTAAAATTAAAAAAATTGTTGAAAAACCTCTGCCAGCTGAAGCCCCTTCCAATTTGGCCACTCACGGTGCTTACATTTTGCCACCTGAAATTTTTGAGATTATTGAGAATTTAAAACCAGGAAGAGATGGGGAAATCTGGCTAACAGATGCCATCAATGAATTAATTAAAAGAGGTTTTCCAGTTTATGGCTGTGAAATAAAAGGTGGGAAATATTATGATACTGGAAACAAAATGGAATATTTAAAAACAGTCTTTGAGTTTGCTTTATCCCATCCCGATTTTTCTAAAGAACTTAAAAATTTTCTCAAAAGCTTAAAAATTTAAAAGCGGACGTGGCGGAACAGAATACGCGCTAGCTTCAGGAGCTAGTGAGAAAAATCTCATGTGGGTGCAAATCCCACCGTCCGCACATTCGTTTCACTCAAATTCAAAATTCAAAAGTCAAAATTCAAAATTTTAAATTTTGCATTAGGGAATGACAAAGCAATCTAATTTACGAATTATTCCACTCGGTGGTTTAGGCGAGGTTGGAAGAAATATGATGCTCCTTGAGTATGACAAGGCGATTTTAGTTATTGATATGGGATTTCGTTTGCCAGAAGAAGATATGCCAGGGATTGATTATATTATTCCCAATATTGAATATTTGAAAGATAAGCAAAAAAATATTTTGGGAATTGTTTTTACCCATGGCCATTATGACCATATCGGCGCTATCCCCTATCTGATCTATCGCTTTCCTTTTCAAAATTATCCGATGTTCGCTTCTGGTCTAACTAAAGCAATAATTTTGAAAAGACAAGAGGATTTTCCTTTACAACCAAAATTAGAAATTCAAAAAGTGAAAGATGGCTCAAAAATAAATTTGGGCCCATTCAAAATAGAATTTTTCAGACAAAATCACAATATCTCTGATAATCTTGGTCTTTTTATCAAAACTCCAATTGGAAACATCTTGCATACTTCTGACTTCAAATTTGATCAAAATCCAGTCTATGATCTTCCCACTGATTTTAAAAAACTAAAAGAAATTGGAAAGAGAAGAATTTTGCTCTTAATGTCAGATTCAACTGGAGCTGAGGAACCTGGTCATTCCCTTTCTGAAAAAGAAATTTTTGAAAATTTAGATGAAATCTTTAGAAAGGCTTCGGGCAGAATCATTGCTGCTACCTTTGGCTCTTTGATTAATAGGATACAGCAAATCATCACTTTATCTGAAAAATATGGGAGAAAGGTAGCAGTGGATGGCTATACGATGAAAACCAATGTAGAGATTTGTAAGCAATTGGGCTATATAAAATCAAAAAAAGGAACCCTCATTAAACCTAAAGAAATCAGCAATTATCCAGATAATAAAGTAACTCTTTTGTGCACCGGAGCTCAGGGAGAGGCAGAGGCAGTTTTAATGAGAATTGCCAATAAAGAATATCCCTTTTTGCATCTGAAAAAAGAAGATACCGTCATCTTCTCTTCTTCAGTGATCCCTGGAAATGAAAGAACAGTTCAAATTACCAAAGACGAAATTTTACGCCAAGGAGCTAAAGTCTTTCATTACAAAATGATGGATATTCATGCTGGTGGCCATGCTCAAAAGGAAGAGTTAATTAAAATGATTAAAATTATCAAACCAAAATTCCTTTTGCCAATTCATGGCCAATATTCAATGTTGGCTTCCCACGCCGAGATTGCTAAATCTCTGGGCCTACTTGAAAAAAATGTAGTAGTTGCTGAAAATGGCCAAGTAGTTAATGTCTCTCCGAAAAGGATTTTTATTGAAAAAAAACCAATTCCTTCAAGTTATGTAATGGTTGATGGCTTGGGAATTGGCGATGTTGGAGAGGTGGTTTTAAGAGATAGACAAATGTTGGCTCAAGATGGAATGTTTGTGATTGTGGCAGTAGTGGATAGACAAACTGGAAAAGTTAAAGGTTCCCCTGATATAATATCCAGAGGATTTGTTTATTTGAGGGAGTCAAAAGAATTATTAAGAGAGACTCGGAAAAAATTGATTGAAATTGTCAATCGGGCAGCAGGCTCTGGAGGAGCAGTTAATTGGAGTTATGTCAAAGATGAAATCAGAAACAAAATCGGCCAATTTCTATTTTCTAAAACCCAAAGAAGACCAATGATATTACCCGTCGTGATTGAAGTATAAATTTAACATACGTGTCAAATCATTTAAGAAGATAAGCGAAACTGTTTTAAATTTTTTTACTCAATGTCGGGTTTTGAGTAAATTATTTTCTCACCATATTGAGTTGAATTTTTCTACAGGTGTCGTAAAATTCAACTAATGGAGGGGACTCAGTAGCAAAGAAAATACTCAAAGGACTCTTAATTGCCAAAATAATTTATATTGCTGCTACATCGCCATATTTCGCTCTTTTACCTTTTAGATGATTTAATACGACATATTGACATTAATTCCTAAATTGATAAAATTAAAGCATATGTATGAAAATTATTTTTTCAAAGCATGCTCGTTATCAAATGTCAGAAAGGAATATTTCAGAAAAGGAAATAGTTTTAACTCTTTTGAATCCGGACAAAACTATTTCTCAACTCGGAGGAAAATTTCAAGCTGTAAAATTAATAAATAAAAATTATTTAATAGTAGTGATTTATCGCCAAACAAATTCAATTAAAAAGGTTATCACTGCTTTCTTAACTTCGAAAATCAAGAAATATTTAAAATAATATGCGTTTTCATTACGATAAAGAGGCAGATGCACTCTATATAAGATTTAATGAAAACCCTTATCAAAAAAGTGAGGAAGTACAAGAAGGGATTATTTTCGATTATGACAAAAAGGGTAAAATGATTGGAATTGAAATCCTCGATGTCTCTCGAAGATTCCCTCGTCAATTTAAATTAGAACTCTCAAAGGGAAAGCTTCCTTTAACTCTCACCCTCGAATCTAGATCGAAAACTTCTACTTAAATTTATTTTATGAAAGATTATTTAAATAATTTAGTAAGATTTTGGTGGTGGATTTTGTTTTTTCTCCGGTAAAGTCCGAGTTAAATTTGAGTTGAAGAAATTATTCATCCTCTTCCGGACTTTGCCGGGAGAGGATTTTTTAATTTATGAAGAATGAAGGAACAAAGTGAAATTATTAACAGAAGTAGTTTTTAATTTTAATAGAGATTTGATAAAATTAAACTAACTTTAATATTATGAGAGTTTTTAGTGGAATTAGGCCAACTGGAGAATTACATATTGGAAATTATTTGGGAGCGATAAAGCAATGGATAGAACTCCAAGAAAAAAATGAGTGTATTTTTTGTATTGTTGATTTACATGCTATCACTACTCCCTATCAACCAGAAAGATTGCAAGAAAATATTATGAATTTGGCTATCGCCTATTTAGCTGCTGGTTTAAATCCAGAAAGATGTATCCTTTTTGTTCAATCGCAAGTAAAAGAACATACTGAATTAGCTTGGCTTTTGGGAACAATGACCCCAATTGGAGAGCTCCAAAGAATGACTCAATTCAAAGAAAAGAAAAAGAAGCATCCAGAATATGTCAATGCCGGACTCTTGAATTATCCACTTTTGATGGCTTCAGACATTTTACTTTATCAAACTGATCTTGTTCCAGTGGGTAAGGATCAAAAACAACATGTGGAACTAACTAGAGAGATTGCCAGACGTTTCAATAAAAGATTTGGCAAAACTTTTAAAGAACCTGAAGTTTTACTGCCAAAAATTGGAGAAAAAATTATGTCCTTGCAAAATCCGAAGAAAAAGATGTCCAAAACTGATGATCCTCAAGGCTGTATTGAATTATTTGAAAAACCAGAAGAAATAAAAAACAAAATAATGGCCGCTGTTACTGATCCTGGAAGAGAAATAAAATACGATCCAAAAAAGAAACCTGGCATTTCCAATCTTTTAACTATTTATTCTTTGTTTTCTGGAAAATCAATTAAAGAATTGGAAGGGGATTTTAAGGGCAGAGGTTATGAAGAATTTAAGAAATCCTTGATTAAGGTTTTAATAAATTATTTAGAACCTTTTCGCCAAAAAAGAAAAAGGCTTCTCAAAAGAGAAACTTTTATAAAAGAAATTCTCAATCAGGGAGCAAAGAAAGCCCGATTAATTGCCCAGTCAACTCTGGAAAATGTTAGAAAAAAAATGGGCCTAATATAATTTCTCAATCTTTTAGACTTAATTCTTGATAGGTCTTTTTGGTTACCGGAATTCCTACTTTTTTGAAAATTTCCAAGCTCTTTTTTTCTATTTCTATTAAATCTCTCTTGGTTTTTCCTTCAAACCGACACTTTATAAAAGGAGTAGTGTTTGCCGCTCTGGCTAAGGCCCAGCCATTGGGAAAATTAATTCTCGCTCCATCTACACCAATAAAATCGTAATTATTTTCTCTTAAATATTTTTGAAGATTTTCAATAATTTTAAATTTCTTCTCATCAGTAGTCTCAATAAATACCTCTGGACTAGTAAAATATCGAGGTAAGCTCTCTACATATTGAACAAAATCTTTTTTTTCTGAAACAATCTCAGCTAATTTTAAAGAAGCGAAGATGGCTTCATCACAGAGATAGTAATCAAGAGGAAAAAGAAAGTGTAAAGTAATCTCCCCTCCAAATACGGCACCGGTTTCCAAAATCTTTTCAATAATTGCACTATGATGAGAAACAGAAAAATAGGTTTTTACTCTCCTTTTTTCCATCTCATCTAAAAATGCTTTTGAAACTCTCACATCGTGGACAATTGGACCTTTCTTTTTTTTGAGAACCTGAAGAGCTAATATTAAAAGACAGAAATCACCACTTATGGTTTGACCCTTTCTATTGATGATGGCAATTCTATCACCGTCACAATCGTAGGCAAAACCAATATCTGCTTTTTCTTTCAAGATCATTTCTTTAACATCTTTAAGATTTTCTTCTTGATAGGGATCGGGTAGATGATGAGGGAAGTTGCCATCAAACTGACCATAGATAGTTTTCACTTGACAACCTAATTTCTTGAAAACCTTTTCTGGCAAATAGCCACAGGCTCCGTTGCCAGAATCAATAATAATTTTCAGAGGTCTCTTCAAACTAATTTTAGCTGTCACATAATTAATATAATCTTTGGTTGGATTGAAAGGAGTTACTTTTCCTTCTCCTTTTAATACTCGAATTTTTCTTTCTTTCATAACCTCTTTTTTAATCTTTTCCAAATCCTCTTTGATCAAATCTTCTGAAATTTCTTTACCAGGTTTTCGAATATGTAATGTGAGGCCATTGTATTCCTTTGGATTGTGAGAGCCTGAAACCATAATCCCGCCATCCAATTGATAATGAAAGATTGAGAAATAAAATAATGGATCAGGGGAAATCCCAATATCGATCACTTCTTTGCCGTTTCCAACTAAAGTTTCTTTAATGGCCTTTGAGAGAAAAGGAGAGCTTAGACGGGAATCATGGGCAACAACTATTTTTTTGGCCTGAGGATAAAAATAAGAAAAAGCCAAAACTATTTTGCGAACCACTTCTTCATTTAAATCATCAGGATAAATTCCCCGAATATCATAAGTTCTAAAAATATTTGGATTAATTTTTATCATCTTATTAAATGGATGTTATCGAAGCTATATCACCCTTATTATACCAGCTTGAATTTCAGATGAAAATATTATATCATACTTATATGTCTTTTTCAGTAGGAATTGTTGGTTTGCCCAATGTGGGAAAGTCAACTCTGTTTAAAGCCTTAACTAAAAAGAAAATAGATATTGCCCCCTATCCCTTTACCACCATCCGTCCCAATTTTGGTCAGGTTCAGGTACCTGACCAAAGACTAGAAAAGATAGCTGAAATTATTAAGCCTGAAAAAATAACTCCCACTGTGATTGAATTTGTAGATATTGCCGGTTTGGTCAAAGGAAGCCACAAAGGAGAAGGATTGGGTAATCAATTTTTAGCTCAAATTAGAAATTGCGATGCCATTTTAGAAGTGGTGAGGGCTTTTGAAGCACCCCGAATTGAACATGTAGCAGGTTTAATTAACCCAGAAAGAGATATTGAGATAGTGAAAACCGAACTTTTAATGAAGGATCTGGAAATTTTAGAAAATATACTTTTAAAGATGGAAAAAAATGCTAAAAGAGATAAAAAGATTTTAAAGAGATTTGAAATCTTAAAAAAAATTAAGGATAATTTAGCTCGGGGGAGATCAATTTCTGAAATTGATTTAACTAATGAAGAGAAATCAGAAATTGAAGAATATCAATTCTTAACTTTAAAGCCAATTTTATACCTCTTGAATACTAATAAGAAACAAAAATATTCAACGTCGGGTTTTGAATATTTGGAGATGAATTTAAAGGAGGAAGAAGAGATCTCAGAATTGTCGGAATCAGAGAGAAAAGAATTGAGTCTAAAGCCTCAGCTTGACCAATTAATTTTGAGCTGTTACAATATTCTTGATTTAATTACCTTTTTTACTGTAGCTGGAGGAAAAGAGACTCGAGCCTGGACCTTAAAGAAAGGTCTAAAAGCTCCCCAGGCCGGGGGTGTAGTCCATTCTGATTTTGAAGAAAAATTTATCAAAGCAGAAGTAATTCCCTGGCAGAAATTAGTTGAAGCTAGCTCCTGGGTCATTGCTCGAGAAAGAGGCTGGATTAAAATAGTGGGGAAAGATTATTTAGTCGAAGATGGGGATGTAATTGAATTCAAAATATAACATGCCATTATATGAATTAACTTATTTAATCTCGCCAGAAATTTCTGAAGAGGAGGTGAAAAAAACTCAAGAAAAAATAAATTCTGTAATTCAGGAAAAAGGGGGAATTATAATAGAAAGTAAAAAGATTGTTAAAAAAAAGTTGGGCTACCCAGTTAGAAAAAAAGACTCGGCTTTTTTAGGAGAGGTGAATTTCAGAATATCCCCTGAGAAGATGGGAGACTTGGAGAAAAAAATAAAAGAAGAGGTCCAAATTCTTCGTTATATAATCTTGGCAAAAAAAGAGCCTAAATTAGCTATTTTACCGGAAAAACCTCCCTTCCCAATTAGAAAAAAACTCAAACCAAAACCAAAGGTCGAGCTAAAAGAAATTGAAAAAAAGTTAGAAGAGATTTTAGGAGAATGAACCCCGTTAGAAGTCCTCGGCAGAAAAATTTTAATAAAATTTTTCTGCATCAGGCGAACGGGGTTCAACAAAAGATATAACGGAGTTGTCTGAAATTGATTTTTCAGTCATATAAAGACAGACTTCTAACGGGGTGAATCTAAATAAAGTTTTTATTTTAGGAAATCTTACTCGCGACCCAGGGATTAGAACTTTGCCGTCGGGTCAATTGGTAGCTAATTTTGGTGTGGCTACCAATAGATTTTTCTATAATAAAAATAGAGAGAAACAAAAACAAACTGAGTTTCATAATATCGTTGCTTTCGGAAGAAATGCCGAAATCGCCCAGCAATACTTAAAAAAAGGCTCAATAGTTCTAATTGAAGGGAGACTCCGAACTACTTCTTGGCAAGATTCATCTGGAAATAATCGTTCTCGAACAGAAATTGTTGTGGAGAGATTACAATTAGGCCCTAAAGCAGGTCAAATTATCCCACCCGAAGCTCCAGAAAAAGCTGCTGAAGAAATTCCAATCATTGAAGAAGAAGGCGAAATAGATATATCAAGCATCCCTTTTTGAATTTATAAAACCCTGAAAAAGCTTATAATAATGGATAACAAATAAGGAATTTTTTATTTGTTATTTCTTTTAAGTTTAAGCGCTCATTTTCTAAGGAGAAATTATTAAGAAATCATGGCTTACAAAAACAAAGAAAAGGAACGCCAAAATAAGAAAGCGTATTATCAGAAAAATAAGGAAAGAATCTTACAAAACAAAAAGAGATATTATCAACAGAATCGAGAAAAAATACAAAAAAGAATGAAACTGTATCATAAAATTTGGTATCAAAAGAATAAAAGAAGAAGACAGCAGCAGATTAAAGAATGGTATCAAAAAAATAAAGTACGGATCCAGCAACGTCATAGAAATTATAATTTAGAAAATAAAGAAAAATTAAAACAGTATAAAGCGAATTGGCAAAAACATGAAAGGGAAACTAATCCAAAATATCGTCTCGATGAGAATATGGGTTCAGCTATCTCGAGATCTTTAAAACACGAAAAAAGAAAGCGAAGTTGGGAGACTTTAGTCAATTATACTTTAGAAAACCTGATGGGACATTTAGAGAAACAATTTACCAGTAAAATGAATTGGGATAATTATGGAAGTTATTGGGTAGTTGATCATATAAAACCATGAAGTTTATTTAATTATACTTCTCCAGATGACTTAGAGTTTAAAAAATGCTGGGCCTTGGAAAATTTACAGCCATTGGAGAAAACAGAAAATATAAAAAAGAGTAATCATTTGCCCAATTCTTAATTTCATTATTATGGCTTGTTACTTTTGTCAACGAAACATTAAAGAAATTGATTTTAAAAATACTGAATTGCTTCAGAAATTTATTTCTGGTTTAGGAAAAATTAGACCAAAAAAAAGGACTGGGGGTTGTGCCAGTCATCAGAGAAAATTGGCCAAAGCCATAAAAAGAGCCAGAAATTTAGGCCTACTTCCGATTAAATAGAGTGGCCTTAATTTTTTCCATTATTTCCGGATTCTCTTTTAAAAAATTTTTGCTAGCTTCTATTCCCTGACCTAACTTTGTATTTTCAAATTGAAGCCAATTTCCGGCTTTTTTTATTATTCCCTGGTTTAATCCAGTATTTAAAATATCACTTAAATAGGAAATTCCTTCGTTATAAAAAATATCAAATTCAGCAGTTTTAAAGGGAGCGGCAACTTTATTTTTAACAATCTTAGCCTTATGGCGATTGCCAATAATTTCGTCTCCCTTTTTTATTTGGGCTAATCTCTTTAGTTCAATCCTAACTGAAGAATAAAATTTCAAAGCCAAACCTCCTGGGGTGGTTATAGGATTACCCCACATTTGGCCAATTTTCATTCGAGTCTGATTTAAAAAAATGATTGCCGTTTTAGTCTTAGCCACAATTCCAGCTAATTTCCTAAGGGCAGATGACATAAGTCTTGCCTGAAGCCCAATTTGAAATTCTCCCATTTCTCCATCAATTTCAGCTTTGGGAGTTAAAGCCGCTACTGAATCCACTACAATAGCATCCACCTCTCCTGATCTAACTAAAGTTTCAACGATTTGTAAGGCCTGTTCTCCAGAATCTGGCTGGGAGATTAAGAGATCATCAACCTTTACTCCAATTCTTTTGGCATAATCAGGATCTAAGGCATGTTCAGCATCCACAAAGGCTCCCACTCCTCCCAGTTTTTGAGCTTCAGCTAAGATATGGAGTCCTAACGAAGTTTTACCGCTCATTTCCGGACCATAAATTTCGATCATTCGACCTCTGGGAATTCCCCCTACTCCTAAAGCTAAATCCAAAGAAATGGAACCAGTAGGAATCACATCAACATCAACTGGCCGAGCTTCCTTCAATTTCATAATTGCCCCTTCACCAAATCTTTGCTTAATCTCAGCCACTGCTTCTTCTAAACCTCTTTTTTCAGATTTTAATTCTTTTTTCTTGGTCATAATTTTCCCCAGAAATTAGGAAAGAATCGCCTAATAAAAGTATATCATATTTCCTACTTTCGTAAAGGTTTTAAGGAATTTAGAGTTTTTGCCAACCCTCCTCCTCTTTTTTTTCTTCTAAGTCAAAATAAACTTCTCTTGGTTTAGCTCCTTCAGCTGGTCCTACTACTCCCCTTTCTTCTAATCTATCAATTAATCTCGCTGCTCTCGCATAGCCAATTTTCAGCCTTCTCTGCAAAAGAGAGGCTGAAGCCTTTTTAGCTTCAATCACTATTCTTTTTGCCTCTGGATAAAGGGGGTCTTCTTCTGCCTTGAATTCAATTTCTGGCTTTCCCTCCTCAGTCAAGGGAAGCTGGTCAAAAGAAATTAAGGAAGGGGGAGGAACTTTGGTCTTAATCCAATTCACCACTTTTTTTATTTCCTTTTCAGAAACAAAGGCTCCTTGAATTCTCCTTGGTTTGACAATCTCAGCTGAAACAAAAAGCATATCTCCTGAACCTAAAAGTTTTTCAGCTCCAGCCATATCCAAAATTGTCCTTGAGTCAACCTGAGAGGCTACTTCAAAAGTAATTCTAGAAGTAATATTGGCTTTAATTAAACCAGTGATTACCTCAACCGATGGCCTTTGAGTAGCTACCACCAGATGAATTCCCACTGCTCTGGCCATTTGGGCCAATCTAACAATTCCAGCTTCAATCTCTCTTCCTTTAGCTGCCATTAAATCAGCTAACTCATCAATAATTAAGACAATATAGGGGATCACCTCAGAGGCTTCAGCCATCTGATTATAGCTTGAGATATCTCTGGTTCGAGCTTCGGAAATCAGATCAAATCTTCTCTCCATCTCTCCAACTAACCATTTCAGAGCATTAACTGTTTTTTGGGCATCATAAATTACTGGAGCTAAGAGATGGGGAAGTTGATTATAAACTGTAAATTCAACCCTTTTTGGATCAATCAAAATGAATCTTAAAATTTCTGGAGAATTTCGATAAAGAAGAGACAAAATTAAAGAATTTAAAAATATGGTATTGTGATTTACGAAACCATTTCCAATGAAAGAATCTGAACCTGGTACCCAAAAATCGTATCCAACTCCAGAAGTCCTCTCAATTTTTTCAATTTTGTCCCAATAAAAATTTCTTTCTGAAATCTTCTTTAATTTTTGATATTCAGAGGGACCCATTCGCGAAAGCGAATGGGAGAACGTGGTGGGCGGGTTGTAGTCTTGAGAAATTGGTTGATAAAAATCTAAAATTTTTTCCAGAGTTCGATAACCAGGCCTTCGAAATCCTGAATTATATTTATTTAAAGAGCTGAAAGCATATTTAGGAATCAAAATCCCTGGTTGATATTGCCAACCTCGATTGGTTAATCGGGCGAAACGATTTAGATATTTTTGACCCATTCTTCTCAGCAAAGAAGAAATATGAGGAATTAAATCTAGATTAGGATTTGGAGATAATTTAAGAAATTCTTTGACTTTATTATATTTCTCTTTTCTTATAAAACCAATATTTTGAATAAATTTACGAGCATCTTCACCAAATAGAGAAAGCCGATAGTATTCGTTCTGCTCATATTTTTTTACTTTTTTGATTGAAAGTGAAGAAACTATACCAAAGTTTAAAAGCATCAAATGGACCTGGGAACTCAATTTTTTGCTACTAATAGAAAATTCTATAGAATCTTTTTCAACATAGCCATCATTATCCAAAAGGGCTCTTAAATAGGCAGTTACAATTTCTTTAGGTGCTTCCCTAATTGCTCTAGGTATTTCTTTTTGAGGAGATTTAGAAGAATCCATTCCAAGGTATACCAAGAATTCTTTTAAATGTTTACTTCCTATGACTATATCAAAAGATTTATTATTAGAATTAGATCCACTTCTCTTTTCAATAAATTGAGTAATCCCAAAAAGTTCTTTAAGAAGCTTTTTATAAAGCGAAAGTAAGTAGGAATTAGCCTGAGTATAAACTACTCGGTGGGTTCCCTTTTTTTCTATTGAGAGTCCACCATCAGCTGTTAATAGCCCTAAAAACTCTGCTAATTGAGGAGTCATTCTTTTAGGAAAAGAAATCTTTCTATGATAACCCTTGATTTTACTTGGTTTAAAATCTGAAATATCGGTTCTATTGCCAAATAAGCTAGGTCCCCGACTAATAGCCACATAGTCATCTTTTTTGATTAAAGAAGCTGGCTTCCAACCCTGGGAGCCATCTTCATTCATAACCCAAAGAGGATGCTCAGCTGTTGCTTCAATTTGATATCCCCGCCTAGTG
Organism: Patescibacteria group bacterium; assembly: GCA_030016765.1. Classification (GTDB taxonomy): domain Bacteria; phylum Patescibacteriota; class Minisyncoccia; order Minisyncoccales; family JASEJS01; genus JASEJS01. Next base: position 5,815 of record JASEJS010000002.1, on the reverse strand, counting down.
GATAATTTATAAAATTGACAAATCCCATTGTTATAGGCTTTAAGGGTAGTTTCGATTCCATCCCTAGTAACCAATTTAACTTTAAAATCAATTTCGCTATTTAAGGGAAGAGAACAAAGCTCTTCAAAATTCAACATCCCTTTTTCAGTAAACATTAAGGTATCTGCCGCACAAGTCTTTCCCGTTCCGGTACTGCCTGCCACTAACAAATGAGGCATTTTAGCCAAATCTGCATAGACTGGGTTTCCAGAGACATCCCTGCCTAAGACAAAAGTTAAATTGGAAGGAGCCTTTTTAAAATTTGGATTTCCAATTAAATCTCTTAATCTCACTAGGCACCTTTCTTTGTTAGGAACCTCAATTCCCACCAAAGACCTTCCCGGAATAGGAGCTTCAATTCTAATTGGATGGGAAGCTAAAGCTAAGGCTAAGTCATTGGAGAGAGCGGTAATTTTAGACAATTTTACTCCTTCAGCTGGTTTTAAAGTGTATTGAGTAACAGTTGGCCCAATATTAATTTCTGACATCTCAACTGGAATCTCAAAATTCTGGAGAGTTTTTTTAATAATAGCTGAATTTAGGGTGGTATCGCCAGTGGTCGGTCTTCCCCTTTCAGTCTCTAATAGCTCCAAAGGCGGAGGCTGATAAGAAGTGATGAGCGGCTTAGTTTCAATCTCCTTAAGTTTAAAATCTGGCTGCCATTTGCCTTCTTCAATTTTAACTGGAGTTTCTTTTACTTTCGGTTCAATTTTTTTCACTTTAAATTTGGGGACAAAAATTTTTCTAAAAAAAGATGATTCAGCTTTTTTCTCTTCTAAGGGAGCCTTTTCTGGCCTCAATAATTGCCAAAAAATCAAACCTCCAATAATAATTATTGAACAAAATATAATGTTAGTTACCAAAGGACCAAAAATTTTTAAAAAGGGCCAGGAAATTATATAGCCTAACCAACCTCCTTGTTTAACTTCTGGAGTTAAACCTTCTAAAATTCCTGATATTCCTAAAACAAATACCACCATAGCCAAAAGGGCTGGCCAGAGTTGATATTTTAAAATTTTTCCATTCGAGGAGAAACTGAAAAAGACTAATCCCCCGAGAATCAGAATCAGAGGAATGAGAAAGACTACCTTTCCAATTAAAAAAGAGAGAGAATTATATATTGCCTGGCCAGCTGGTCCGGAGAGCTCAAAAAAACTTAAGCCCACAATAATGGCTAAGATGAACATCAAAATCCCAATAATCTGTGTTTTAATCTTCTCTAAAAAAACAAAACCAAAAGGTTTTTTTTCCTTTAACCAAGACTTTTTCAAATTTTTTGGCTTTTTCCTTGTCATTTTGACTTTTGAATTTTGAATTTTGAATTATAGCATACTAAACTATTTTCTAAAACCTGTACCTGCCGGAATTAGTTTCCCTATTATAACATTTTCTTTGAGTCCCCGGAGTTTATCTTCCTTTCCTTCGATTGCTGCTCTAATCAAGACTCTGGAAGTTTCCTGGAAGGAGGCGGCTGATAAAAAGGAATTGGTAGTTAAGGCCACCCTGGAAATTCCGAGTAAAATAGGAACTCCTTTTGCCATTTTCTTTTTTTCCTTTTTTAATTTAGCATTTTCTTCTAAGAATTTAGCTCGCTCCACCACTTCTCCAGAAGTGAAAAAGCTATCTCCTGCTTCCCGAACTCTGATTCTGGAAAACATCTGCCTAACTATTACCTCAATGTGCTTATCATGAATTAGTGCTCCCTGGGAAATATAAATTCTCTGAATCTCATTCACAATGTAGCGCTGGGTAAGTTCCCTCCCTGCCACTTTATATAACTCATGTAAATCTAAGCTCCCTTCACAAAGTTGCTGTCCAGGTTTAACCCTATCTCCCGATTTTATCCAAATTGCCGTTCCTTCAGGGATTTTATATTCAACAATTTTAGATTTTGGATTTTCCGACTTAATTTTTATCACTCTATCTGGAGTGATCTCTATTACCTTCCCTTTTACTTCAGAAATCTCTGCCTTCCCTCCCGGAATTCTGGCTTCGAAAATTTCCTGAACCCGAGGGAGACCAAAAGTAATGTCCCCTCCTCCAGCTACTCCTCCGGTATGGAAGGTCCTCATCGTCAGCTGGGTTCCTGGCTCGCCAATGGCTTGAGCAGCCACAATCCCCACTGCCTCACCGAGTTTTACTAATTGATTATTTCCAAGATCCCAACCATAACATCTTTGGCAAATCCCTCGAACTGACTTACAACTCAGAGGGGATCTAACCCTCAATCTTTCTATTCCTTTTTCAATTATTTTCTCTGCCTTCTCCCAATCAATAATTTCTCCCTTTTTACAAATCCCACTAATATCCTCTAAACTGATTCTTCCCACTATTTTATAGAGAAGATTCTGACCTAAAGCTCCGGCATCTTCTCTTAAAATCTCAAAACCTTCTCTATCTCCGCAATCTTCTTCTGAAATCACTACTTCATGAGAGACATCAATTAACCTTCGAGTGAGATAACCAGCAGTTGAAGTTCGAAGAGCAGTATCAGCTGTTCCCTTTCTGGCTCCATGGGTTGAGATGAAGTATTCCAAAACATCAAATCCCTCTTTAAAAGAACTTTTCACTGGTAACTCCATAATTTCGCCGGCTGGATTAATCACCAGGCCTTTCATTCCAGCCATTTGAACTGGTTGGCTCCAGGAACCTCTGGAGCCTGAATCAACCATTGAAAAAACTGGCCCCATTTCAGGAAGAGTTTTTGGAACCAATTTTTCAATTTCTGATTTTACTTTAGACCAAACCTCAATTACTTTAGCACTTTTTTCCTCTTTGGAAAGTAAACCTTTTTTATAATGCCTATCAATAGTTTCAACTTCTTTTGAAGCTCCCTTTAGAATTTTTTCTTTTTGGGGAGGAACAATTAAATCATCCATTCCCCAGGAAGTTCCAGAGAGAGTTGACATTTCAAAACCTAAATCCTTAATCTTGTCTAAGGTTTCCTTAACTAAAGCTAAATCATATTTTTTAATGAGAATGGCGGTTATTTTTTCAAGGTCCTTTACTCTTTGCTCCGAATTCAAGAAAGGATAATCAGCAGGTAAGATCTCATTGAAAATTATTCTTCCGACACTGGTTTCTAAAAATTTAAAGTTTGAACCCTGGATCTCTGAAGATTTTGTTTTCTTTGGCATTCTTACTTTTATCTTTGCTTTTAAATCAACCTCCCCAAACTCATAGGCCAGTAGGGCTTCAGTTGAATTAGCAAAGACCTTTCCTTCACCTTTAGCTCCTGGTTTTATCTTCGTCAACCAATAGCAACCTAGGGCAATATCTTGATACAAGGTAACAATTGGTAAACCAGTGGCAGGTTTCAGTAAATTAAGAGTGGATAACATTCTCTCTCTGGCCTCTTGTTGAGCCAAATGAGATAGAGGTAAATAAACTGCCATCTGATCTCCATCAAAATCGGCATTAAAGGCTTTGCAAATGAGGGGATGAATTCTGATCGATTCTCCCTCAATTAAAACTGGATGAAAAGCCTGAACTCCTAATCTATGCAAGGTTGGAGCTCGATTTAATAAAACCAATTTATCTTTGACCACTTCCTCTAAACATTCCCAGACTTCATCTGGAGCTTCTTCAATTAACCTCGAAGCTGCCCTGACATTATAGGCTAATTCTTTTTCTAAGATCTTTTTAATAATAAAAGGCTTGAAAAGCTCTAAAGCCATCTTCTTTGGCAGCCCACATTGGTCGAGTTTCAATTCTGGTCCAATGACAATCACCGATCTTCCAGAATAATCAACCCTTTTCCCTAAAAGATTTTGCCTAAACCTGCCTTGCTTTCCCTTGAGCATATCAGCCAAAGATTTCAAAAGCCTTCTCCCACCAGTAGTAGCCTGAGTCAGGATTCCCTTTCTCATTCCATTATCAATTAAGGCATCTACTGCTTCCTGTAACATCCTTTTTTCATTTCTCACAATCACTTCTGGAGCATTAATTTCCAAAAGATATTTAAGTCGATTATTTCTGTTAATTATCCTTCGATAAAGGTCATTCAAATCAGAAGAGGCATATCTTCCACCATCTAATTGAACCATCGGTCTTAAATCCGGAGGTAAGACTGGTAAAATTGTTAAAAACATCCATTCTGGCCTGATTTTATTTCTCTCCATTGCCTCAAACATCTTCAATCTCCTCAAAATCTTCTTTTTCTCCAGAAGTGAAACCTCTGATTTCCTCTTAGCTACTGATTTTTCCTCTAATTGTTTTTTGAGTTTGGCTATCTCTTTTTTAAGATCAATCTTCTCAAAAATTTTCCTCAGGGTTTCAGCTCCTGTTCCGGCTTCAAATATCTCCCCATATTTCAGAGAAAGAGCATGATATTCAAGCTCAGATAAAATTCTCAAAGGCTTAAGGGATAATACTTCTTCTTTAGCTTTATCCCTGGCTTCTTTTAGTTCTTGTAATTTAACCTTTTTAATTTTTGAATTTTGAGATTTAGATTTTGAATTTATTTTGGATTTTGGATTTTGGATTTTGGATTTTATCTTATATTCCTTCTCAATTTCTTCTAAAACCTTTTTCTTTACTGATTCATTAACATCAGTGATAATATAGGCAGCGAAATAAATTACCCTTTCTAATTGCTGGGCAGATATATCCAAAACCATTCCCATTCTCGATGGGACTCCTTTCAAAAACCAGATATGGCTCACTGGACTGGCCAGTTTTATATGCCCCATCCTTTCCCTTCTGACCGCAGATGTGGTCACTTCCACTCCACATCTATCACAAATTATCTTTTTGTACCTAATCCTTTTATATTTCCCACAATAGCATTCGTAGTCTTTTTCTGGCCCAAAAATTCTTTCACAAAAAAGTCCATCTTTTTCTGCTCTCTGGGTTCTATAATTAATGGTTTCAGGCTTAGTAACTTCACCGTGGCTCCAACTCAAAATTTCTTCAGGGGAGGCTAATTTTATTTTGATTGCTTCGAGATCTTCTACCTTCATAAAAATAATTCAAAATGCAAAATTCAAAAGTCAAAATTACAATTTAAAATTCAAAATTTTTTTCTTTTAAGAGTCATTATTCCAGAAGCTATAATATTAGCTATCTCATTTATTTCCTTTAAAAGCTCATTAGTTTTTTCTTTATCAGCTTTACTTGAATCTCTTAAAAGACCTAACCAGTATTTTGTCTCGTTGGCACTTTTTAAGGCTATTTCACAAAATTTCTTGTATTCCAATCTCGAACTTGAGGCTCTAGCTTCAACTAAATTTGCTCCGATACTGGTACCAGCTCTTAAAAGTTGATCAGCAATAATCCAGCAACTTTTTTGTTTGGGTAAAGATTCAATAAAATCAATTAACTCAAGACTAAACTTATAGCATCTAACTTTAACATCAATTTTGGATTTTGGATTGTAATTTTGCATTTTGCATTTTGAATTTTGAATTTAAGCCTGCTTTTTCTTCTTTGGGTTTTTCTTTCACTTCCACACTTAACCCTAGCGATTTTAATTCTGAAACTAATAAATTAAAAGAAGCAGGGACATTGGGTGGTTTTATTTCTTCCCCTTTTAAAATTGCTTCATAGGTCGCTGCCCTTCCTGGTACATCGTCAGACTTTATAGTCAACATCTCCTGGAGGGTGTGAGCTGCTCCATATCCTTCCAAAGCCCAAACCTCCATTTCACCAAATCTCTGACCTCCAAACTGAGCTTTTCCTCCCAAAGGTTGCTGAGTAATCAGAGAATAAGGACCAATACTTCTCATATGAATTTTATCTTCAACCATATGGATTAATTTCATCATGTAAATATAAC
>JASEJS010000054.1:1481-4742 GCA_030016765.1 Patescibacteria group bacterium | reverse complement strand
CAGAAGTCAAACCTTCGAAAACTCCTAAACCTTTCCCAATAAGCGAAAAGAGAAGTTTTGACAGAGATCGGATCTCTGTTAATTTTGAGTAAATTTTTCTTTTAGTGAAATAAAAAGCTTTCTTTCCTTTATTGCCTAAAATTTCCCAAAATCTGCTTAATCTAATTGATTTTTTGATTTCCTTTCTCTCTTTAAAATTCTTAATCCACTCTTTAGTAGTGAACCACTCTCTGCCAATCTTCACTGCCTTGAGTTTCTTTTCCCGGCAAAGATATTCTAAATAGCCCTGAGAGTAATTCAAAATATCTTTAACTTCTCTCAAAGAAATATATTTAATTTCTTTTTGACTCTTTGTGTGCAATGGAAAACGAAATTTCTTCATTTCATTTAAATTCTATCTATTTTATTTTTAACTCGATTCCATTTTTCTGAATTTCATAAATAAGAGGGGAATTGTTTTTATGATAAAAATCTTTAGGAGAATAACCTATAGGTTCAAGATTAGCATTCTTTAAATGCCATAATTTTCTAAATAAATATTTTCCTTCTTCATGGGGATCTTTACCAAATTTTTTAGAAATAAGACAAATATCTATATCACTATCTCGATGTGGGGTTCCTTTAGCATAAGAACCATATAATATTACCTTTTCAATATCAAAGCCATCTGCTTCCAAAAGCTGAACATAGTTTTTGACAATTTTTTTAATTTTTTCTAAAGATATTTTTTTAGCCATTTTTGTAATTTTTGAGTTTTTCGGAGATAATCTTCGGTATAATTTTTAGAACATCTCGAATAAAATTCTTTCTGCCATTCAGGATATCTCGCTTCTAAATTAAATTCAGTTAAATCAGATAAAAGTATTTTATCTTCTTTTGAAAACTGGATACCTGTCTTTTTGGCTAAATCTACTAGATTATGAGAATAAGGAGCGTGTTTTTTGGTAAATTTTATAATCAATGCCTTTAGTAATTTTTCAATAGATAAATGGCACATAAAGAGACAATAAGGATATCGTTTGGCCTTAAACAAGAATTCAGCTGTAATTAAATCGTAATCTGATAATTCTCTCCAATAATTGATTATCTTTTTAAGATTAAAACTCATTCTTCAAATGTTTCAACTGATTAACTTCTTCTTTAATAGTGAGTCACTTCCCGCCAATTTTTATTGCCTTTATTTTTCTTTTCGACAAAGATATCTCAAATAACCCTGAGAAAAACCTAAAATCTTCCCAGCCTTTCTCAAAGAAATATACTCTGGTTTAACTCTTTTATTTTTCATTTTTGATTTTTATTATTAGCCTCCCTAGTCATTACTTTATTCTAAAATAATTTATTTTTTGAAACAAGTCAAACTGCTCAGTGGCATCCCCTAATATTTGGTTTAATTCTAAATCAGGAAAGAGCTCTTTTAGCTCTTTAATACTGGTGAGCTTTTTCTCCTTTCGTCTTTCTGGTAAAATAAATTTAGATTGGAGAATAGGAATTGTTTCCTCTAAGGTAGAAAGCTTCTTTTTCCTGCCACCACCTATTTTTCTTTTTCGATTAGGATTATTCTTATTAAGCCTAGCAATTTCGCAAAAGGTCTTATGAAAAAGAGAATTGAGAGAATTCAAGAAAGATTAAAGGAGGAAAGCTTAGATGCTTTTTTGGTCAGCAATCCCTCAAATATTTTTTATTTAACTGAGTTCAAAGGAATTTTAGGAGAAAGAGAATTTTTACTCATCATTTCGAAAGAGGGCTGGAAGCTGATTTTGCCCCGGATGTATAGTGCTCGGGCTCCTCAAAGAAATTCAAGAATAACCAAAGAAAGGGAAGGATTATTTTCAAAGGCAATTGAGGGTTTGAAAGATTTTAGAAAAATTGGTTTTGAGGAAAATGATTTAAAGTATGGAGAGTACGAAAAATTAAAGAGGGGCCTGAAAGGAAAAGAACTTTTTCCGCGCTCTGGATTTTGCGAGGAGTTAAGGGAAATTAAAAGTAGGAGAGAAATGAATTTAATCAAAAAGGCAACTAAGATTACTGATCAGACCTTTTTTTCAATTTTGAAAATGATAAAGCCGGGTTTGGCGGAAAAGTGGCTTCAAAGAAAAATTATTGAAATAATGGAAGATTTTGGGGCTGAGGGTCCAGCTTTTTTACCAATTATTGCTTCAGGACCAGGAAGTGCTGAACCTCATCATTTGGCCTCAAATAAAAAAATTAAAAAAGGGGAAATTTTATTATTAGATTTTGGAGCAAAATATAAAGGATATTGTTCTGACTTCACAAGAACTATATATATTGGAAAAGCAAATCAAAAATTTAAAAAACTTTATAACATTGTTCTTGAAACCCAAAAATTAGCAATTAAAAAATGTAGAGCAGGATATTCTATTAAAAAACTTTATCAGGAAGCAGTTTCTAATTTCAAGAAGTATAAAGAAGATAAACACTTTATTCACGGTTTAGGTCACGGTGTTGGTATTGATGCTCACGAGTTTCCCGGTATCGGAATAAATAGTAAGGGTAGATTCGAAAACGGAATGGTCTTTACCATAGAGCCAGGACTTTATCATAAAAATTTCGGTGGAATAAGGATAGAAGATCTTTGTTTAATTGATCGAGGTTGTAAAGTATTGAGCAAAGCTACAAAAAAACTAATAGAAATTAAGTAATCTTATTATGAAATATCAAATCTTAGAGCATAAAGCGGATTTAAAAATTAGGGCTTTTGGCAAAGATAAAAAAGAGTTGTTTTTGAATATGCTTTTAGGAATGGTAGAAAGCCAAAAGCCCGAAATTAAAAATAAAAAAGAAGTGAGGCGGAAAATTAAAATTAAATCTCTTGATTTACCAGTGCTTTTAGTTGATTTTTTAAGTGAAGTTCTTTATTTAAGCCAGGTAAATAGAGAAGCATATAGTAATGTAAAATTTGCTAAATTTAGTGATAGAGAATTAGAAGCTGAAATTTTTGGCCAAAAAGTAGAAAGATTTGGTGAAGATATAAAAGCGGTTACCTATCATAATTCAGAAGTAAAACAAAATGAAGATGGTAGCTGGCAGGCTACGATTTTATTTGATATTTAGAAAGACTAGCTATTTGCTAATACCACTATGATTAATCTTTTTCCAAAAGATGAAATTTTCTATACTCTTTTTGAAAGGCAGGCTGAGAAATTGTTAGAGGCAGGTAAACTTTTAGATAAGATTTTATTAGAACCTCAAAATTTAGAAGAATTCTCTAAAAGAATGAAAAAATTGGAAACAGAGGCTGAT
>JASEJS010000054.1:0-1381 GCA_030016765.1 Patescibacteria group bacterium | reverse complement strand
GATGTTGGGAATATTTTTGAATCAATATTGATTAAGAATAGATGATAGCCATTATTTTAGTAATCGTCATTATTATTCTGGCCTGGACTTACGATTTCTGGAACGGAGCCAATGATTGTGCCAATTCTATTGCTACTACTATTTCCACCCATGCCCTTTCTTTTAGAAGGGCTATTTTTTTAGCTGCTCTTTTTAATTTTTTAGGAGCCTTTATTACTACTGAGGTAGCTAAAACCATTGGTAAAGGAATTGTTTTACCGGAAATTATTTCTCAGCCCCTTTTGATTTTTACTTTAATCGGAGCTATTATCTGGGTGATTTTATCTACCCATTATGGCATTCCAATTTCGGTAACCCATTCTCTACTTGGGGGTTTGATAGGAACGGCTTTGGTTTCAGTCGGGATTTCAGCCTTAAAACTTAGTGGATTAATTAAGGTTCTTATTGGAATGATATTAGCTCCAATAGCAGGTTTTTTTGCTGGAGTTGTTTTAATTTTGGCTTTTGCTTGGTTAATTAAATTCTTCTTTTCAAAAACCTCCCCTTCAAAGATAAACCGGGCTTTTAGAACTGGTCAGGTTTTCACTACCATAGCTGTTTCTCTTTCTCACGGAATGAACGATACCCAGAACGCTATGGGCATAATTACTGCTTCTCTTTTTGCTGGAGGAATTTTGGCTGAGTTTAAAGTCCCTTTTTGGGTGATTTTAGGCTCAGGAGTTTTTATGGCCCTGGGAACAATTTGGGGAGGACAGAGAGTGATTAGAACTATGGGCAGAAAAATTTATAGAGTTAAACCAATTCACGGAATATCCTGTGAGGCATCGTCAGCAGCAATTATTGGCATCCAGAGTTTATTTGGAATTCCTTTGAGCACAACTCAGGTAATTTCAGCTGGAGTTATGGGGGTAGGAGCAATAGAAAGAAAATCAATGGTTAATTGGCGAAAAGTGATTGAGATATTCTTTACCTGGATTTTTACCATCCCCGGCGCAGCAATAATTAGTGGAATTTTATTTTTGATTTTTCAAATTTTGATATAAACTAAAAAAGACCGAAATTCAATCCAAAACAAAAGATTCGGTCTTTTATTTTTTGGAAATTTAAGGTAAAATTAAATAATATGATTTCCAAAAAGGATTTTAAAAAAATATCAGATTGGCTTTGGGAAATTCCTAAGACTTTTAGGGAGGATATGAAAGTTCCGGCTCGAATTTATGCTTCTGAGCAGTTACTTCGAGAAATCGAGAATGAGGCTTTAATTCAATTGGTCAATACTACTACCATGCCAGGAATGGTGAAATATGCCATTGCTATGCCCGACATCCACTCGGGCTATGGACCTCCCATTGGAGGAGTAGGAGCAATGAAATTGCCTGAG
>JASEJS010000053.1 GCA_030016765.1 Patescibacteria group bacterium | reverse complement strand
CTGAAAGAAAGAAAATTGAAAAGACTTTTGGAATAGAGAAAATTGGAGATGAAATTGCTTATTGCGTAAAAATCGGAGGAAAAAGAGTATTTACCATTGGAAATGAGCTTCAAAGGCCAGAAGATTTTAAAAAGCAAATTGAAAGTAGATTTGGAAACAAATTTAAAAAAGCCTGGTCAGAGGCTCTCAAAATTGTCAAAAATTATGATAAAGGAGTTTTGCTTTCTCAGAGATATTTTTATGAAGGAGTTTATAAACCGAGAAGGGATGAATTAGCCAAAAAGTGGAGTGAGTTAATTTTAGAAAAATAAAAATTTAGAAAATCTGCGATCGCAGATTATTTTATTTTTAAAGTAATTTAAAATTATTAATGACCAAGCCAAATTTATAACCAAGATATTTGGCAGCCTTTCTACAATAGACCATTCTTTCAGTAAAAATCTCGAAATATTCCATCACTGGCACGAAATTAGTATCAATTTTGAGATTTAGAGTAATCCTCTTTTTTCTTTTATTAATTCCTAATTTATTATCTTTTACCGCTTTGAAAATCTCTTGGAAAATCAAAGCCCCCAAATAATTGTGATAAGTCCTATTCAAGAAATTGGCAAAATCGTGACAGAAACCAGCAATGGCACACATCTCCTGTTCCCTTTTTGAGAGATGAATCTCTTTAGCCACTGTTCTCGCTCGAGCCGCCACCAAATTTGAATGCCCTAACCCATGATCGGTATAATTGTGAACTTTTAAAGTAATTTCAGTCTGTCTGAGAAACTCCAAAACCAGAGGATTCTTTTTAACTTCTTTAAAATTCATATCTCGTTCTCTAAGAATTCTTCTAATTTTTATTATGCCATAAATTCATTTAAATAAAAGAGGCAACAAAAACTGCCTAACTTTTAAGATTTGTTCAACCTAGAGAATTCCATTGTCAATCAACTGTATCCTTAAAAAGCTTCTCTCCTCCTCTTTTTTAGAGGTTGCTTACCATTACTATCCTAATCTGGGCCAAAAGGGCCCATCAGTAAAGCTGATGGGAAGATGTGGAGGGTGAGTTGTAGTCTTCTTCATTCCCCTCCTTTGGAGTTCGTATCTATTGACGATGGCTCCGGGGTTTGGACTCGCACCAAAATTTAGGGATCCAAAGTCCCTCATCCTACTATTAGACGACCCCGGAATAGATATTATATTTTAATTTATTCTTCTTCAATTTTCAAGGCTTCGATAATGGCTAATTCTAATGGCAATTGAGGTATTGATGAATATCTCATTTTGTTTTCGGCTTCTAAAAAGAGATTTAAAATTTGGCGAAGTTTTTCTTCTTTGAAGTCAGAAGCCTGTTTCTGGAGTTTTTGAAATTCTTCTTTAGTTAGGCCAGAAATAATGGGATCTTCAGCTTTTATTCCAATAATTTTCAAAATCAAAGCTTGTCTTAAATAATTAATTAAGGCTTTAGTAAATTCCTGGAGATCTAAGCCCTTTTCGGTTAATTCATTTAAAAAATTTATTGCTTCTGGAGCTTTATTTTCAGAAAGAAAATCAGTAAATTGACTAACTAAATTTATTTCTACTAATCCTAATAAATCTTTAATATCTTCAGCTCTAATCTCAGTTTTTTGACCCAAAGTTCCGGAAAAAGTCAAAACCTGATCTAAAAGACTCTCACTATCTCTAATTGAACCTCCAGAATTCAAGGCAATTAATTCCAAAGCTGCTTTTTCAATTTTTACCTTTTCTTTTTCAGAAATAATCTCCAATCTTCTAATAATCTCTGGCACCGTCAATTTTCGAAAATCGAATCTTTGGCAACGGGAAATAATGGTTGGAATCATTTTATGAATTTCAGTAGTAGCTAAGACAAAAATGGCGTGAGAAGGAGGTTCTTCTAAAGTTTTCAAAAGAGCATTGGCGGCATCTTTGGAAAGTTGATGACATTCGTCAATTATAAATACTTTATATTTCGATTTAGTTGGAGCAAATCTTATTCCATCTCTCAATTCCCTGACTTCATCAATTCCTCGATGGGAGGCAGCATCGATCTCAATTAAATCCATTGATCTTCCTTCCATAATTTCAGTACAGGACGGACATTTATTACAAGGTTCACATTCGCCATCCTTTCGATTTTGACAATTCACTGCTTTGGCTAAAAGCCGAGCTAGAGTTGTTTTTCCAGTCCCTCGGGGGCCTCCAAACAAATAGGCATGAGAAATCATCCCAGAAGAAATGGCATTAGTTAAAGTTTGAACAATATGCTCTTGGCCAATAATCTCAGCAAAAGTCTGTGGCCGATATTTTCGGTATAAAACAAGATTAGCCATATCGATAATTAAAGTAGTTAGGTTCAATAAAAATTGAATGAAATTTATTTATTTGTCAATAAAACAATTTTTACGGCCGTAGAAAATGTGCTATCATTATTTTTTGAATACGAGAAATTTATAGCCGAGAAAATTCCAGACAGCGGATACGAAAGCAGCTAAAATTGCTCCGATATTTGCCCAGATTTTTTCAGTTAAGCCAAATTGAGGACCAGCCACATTTACGATTAAAGAAGCTGCTCCAATATTAATTCCCAGCCCAATCAGAGTCACTGCAAAAAATTGAACAAATTCTTTTCCCATTCTCTCCATTTTCTCAAAAGCCCAAAATTTATCTCCTAAATATTTGCTACAAGTAGCTAAAATAAAAGAAAATCCTTTAAAGATTGAATATAAAAATCCAGTAGCAATTCCAGAAATCCAAATTAGAAGATTTAATACTCCTAAATCAACTAAAGTGGCAACAGCTCCCACTAGAAGGAATTTAGCAGCTTGAAAAATCCATAAAAATTTTTCCTTTAAAAACCAAGCTATCCAGATTCCAGAAAGAGCTAAAATTGGAAAAGAAATTACCAAAATCCAGCTTAAAAACTTTATTTCAATTTCAATATTCTTTAAAATTCCTAAAAAAAACCAGGCAATAATTTCTCCAATGAGAAGAGCCAAAATAATATCAATCCTTTTCATTTTTTTATTTTACTCTGTCAGAAATTTAAAATCAAGAAATTGAAATTTGTAAATTCCTATTCTAAATAAAAAATAAGGGAGTAATTAAACTCCCTCTAGTTTTTCTTGAATTTGCTTTAATTCGCTTTTTCTTCTCCTAGCGAAGTAAAAAATCGATATCCAGTTTCTCTCTTATCTCTTTATATATATTTCGTATTGTCACTTCAGAAATACCAGTTACTTCGGATATTTCCTTTTGGGTTCGATACTTATTATTTAAAATTGCCCCAATGTAAATAGCAGTTGCTGCTATCGAAGTTGGCTTTTTATTAGTTAATCCTTTTTCAGTTACCTCTCGGATTATTTCTCTTGTTTTTTCCTTGACTTCATTGGTTAAATCAAGCGCATCACAAAAACGCGGCACGAAGTCCTCCGGATTCAGCGGTGGAAGGTTTATTTTGAACTTCCTTACTATCTCATAGGCTATTTTCTTTATTCCTCTAGTATTCTTCTTAAGTCCAATAGCCTTGGTAATCTCTGAAAATCCTCTGGGTTCTCGAGACTGTCTACAGACAATCGCCAATATCGCAGCAATTACCTTTTTCTTATTCCGATTTTTCGCTTCTTCTCGGAATATTCTCAATGCCATATTTTTGGATTCCTCCGATAATCCAAGATTATCACTCATCTTAGCTATTTCTTCTGCTCCTATTTCTGTTTTCATTTTTACATCTCCTCCTAATTTTTAAAATGCTAGAGAAGCTATTTTTAGTATAGTATATTTTTTAAATTTGTCAAAACTATTTTAAAAATATTTGATAAAGTTATAAAAAAGGAAGCAATTAAGCTTCCCTTCAATTTCTAAAATTCTTAAGATTTTCTTTTTAATTTTACTTTTAGGTTTCTTGCCCCCTGCTTCAATAGTATAGATTCCTTCTCTATACCATATCCCTGATTCTATTTCTTCTAGTCGCAGTTTCTTTTCTATACTCTTGGTTACCTGACTTTTCACCTGAAGCAAGACAATCTTTTTAAACTCATTTTTGGTATAGGTTATAAAAATATCAATTCCTCTTTTATCATTCCTGTCAAATTTTTCGCTTTTTTTCCAATCATCGATCTTGCCTTCCTCTTTTAATTCTTTAACCGCAATTGCTGCCTTATTTTCTGCTATTTCTCCCCTTCTCTTTCTTTTTGGCATTAAATCTCACCTCCTAAAATTTTTCATAATAAAGATCTAATCTTATATTATAATCTCTTAATGAAATAATCAAAATCATTTTATAATAGTTTATTTAAAAACATATGCTTTATGGAAAATTTATTTCGAAAAAAGAAGTTTTTAGACTAAGGAATTAATTTGACATAAGTTTTCGAAAATGATAACATTGATTAAATCAAAAATTTAAATATTTTAAAGCTTATGGCTAATCAACCCTCAACTAAAATTCGAGAAATTACTAAAAAATAGATGAACTTATTAAAAAAATAGAGTAAGCTGGACTGAGGTTTTAAGAGAATTAGAAAGAAAAAAAATTTTTTTTCCTAAAAAGGATATTTGGCAAGAGGTTAAAGGAATGTGGAGTAAAAAAAGGTTGATCCTTTGAAATTTGAGAGAAAAATCAGAAAGGAATTAGAAAAAATTCCCCTCTCACCTAAGTAAATGTTGGTCCTCGATACTAATACCCTTATTTATTATTTTCAGGGAGAGAAGAAAGTAATTAAAAAATTTAACTTTTGGAGAAAATCTAAACAAAAATTCTGTATTTCAATTATTACCAAAATAGAACTTCTCTCTTATTAAGAAAATCAAAGAAATAAAAGTAAAATCTATTTAATTTTAATCTTGACAATTATTT
>JASEJS010000052.1:3659-4885 GCA_030016765.1 Patescibacteria group bacterium | reverse complement strand
AGGAGTAGATTTTGTTTTAGTTTGGTATCCTTGACACAATTCTTAAATTAGAATAGACTAAAATAGTAACACTAAGTAACAAAATTATGCCAAGAACGACTAACACCATTACCCTTTCTTTGCCTCCAAAACTGACCAAAAAGATTGAGAAACTGATGAAAGAAGAACAGAGAACAAGGAGTGAACTTTTAAGAGAAGCCTTAAGGAGATATATTGAAGAAAAAGAGTGGCAGAAGATTTTAAGATATGGCGAGAATAGAGCTAAAAAATTTGGGATTAAAAAAGAAGATGTTGAAAGATTAATTGATGAAGCAAGAACAGAAAGGGGAAAGAAAAAAATAAGGTAGTTTTAGATACTAATGTATTAGTCTCAGCTTTAAATTTTCCTAGTAATGAGCGAAAAATTTTTGATTTATTTTTAAAAGGAGAAATAGAAGTTTTTGTTTCTCCTTTTATTTTAGAAGAGTTAAAATATGTGTTAGAAAAGAAGTTTAGATGGAATAAGATAGATTCTTTAAAAGTTATTGAAAGAATTAAAGCTAAAGCAAATTTGATTGAGCCAAAAATGAGAATTTCAGTAATTAAAGAACACCAATCTGATAATCGAATTTTAGAATGTGCAGTAGAAGGAAAAACTCAATTTATTATTTCTGGAGATAAACACCATCTTCTACCGTTAAAAATTTATAAAGGAATAAAGATTTTAAACTCTTCAGAATTTTTAAAGCTCTTATGAAAAATCAGGAAATTGCTAATATTTTTTACGAAATTGCTGATTTTTTGGAGATGGAAGGGGTACAATTTAAGCCTTATGCCTATCAGAAGGCAGCTTTAACTTTGGAAGGTTTAGAAAAGGATGTGGCAGATATTTATAAAGAAGGAGGAAGGGAGGCTTTGAGAAAGATACCTGGAATAGGGGAGAGTATGGCTAATAAAATTGAAGAATATTTAAAGACGGGAAAGATTAAATATTATGAAGATTTAAAAAAGAAAACGCCGGTAAATATCCAAGAATTAACTGCTGTGGAAGGATTGGGGCCAAAAAAAGTAAAAGTTTTATATCAAAAATTGGGAATTAGAAATTTAAAGGATTTAGAAAAGGCAGCTAAAGCCCATAAAATTGCTCCTTTATTTGGATTTGGCGTCAAAACTGAAAAAAATATTTTAGAAGGAATTGAATTTTTGAAAAGGTCAAAAGGAAGATTTTTATTGGGAGATATTTTACC
>JASEJS010000052.1:0-3559 GCA_030016765.1 Patescibacteria group bacterium | reverse complement strand
AGGAAAATTGCTATCGAAAAAGGTCTTAAACTTTCAGAATATGGACTTTTTAGAGGAGCAAAAATGATTGCTGGAAAAAATGAAGAGGAAATTTATGAAGCTTTGGGAATGCAATGGATTCCTCCAGAATTAAGGGAAGATCAGGGAGAAATTGAGGCAGCTTTAAAAGGAAAATTACCAAAAATTATTGATTACAAGGATATTAAAGGTGATTTGCACTGCCATTCAAAATGGGATGGAGGAAAAAATACAATTGAAGAAATGGTTAAAACTGCAAAAGAAAGAGGGTATCAGTACTTAGGGATTGCCGATCATACAAAATTTTTAAGAATTGAACATGGTTTAGATGAGAAAAAGTTAGCTCAACAAAGGAAAGAAATTGATAATTTAAATAAAAAACTAAAAAATTTTAAAATCTTACAGGGAGCAGAGACTAATATTTTAGCCGATGGCTCAATTGATATAAAAGATGAGGCTTTAAAGAAATTAGATTATGTCATTGCCGGAGTCCATTCTCAGTTTAAAATGGAAAAAGAAAAGATGACAGAGAGGATAATTAAAGCCATGAAAAATCCAAATGTTGATATTATTTCTCATCCTACTGGGAGAATAATTCAGAGAAGAGATGAATATCAAATTGATTTTGAAAAAATTTTAAAAGTAGCAAAAGAGACTGGAACAATTTTAGAAATTAATTCTTTTCCAGAAAGATTAGATCTAAATGATCAAAATATTCGTCGAGCAAAGGAAGCTGGAGTGAAAATGGCCATTAATACCGATGCCCATCATAAAGATCAATTAAGGTTTATTGAATTTGGCATTGCCCAGGCCCGTCGGGGCTGGGCCGAAAAAGAAGATATTATCAATACTCAACCCTTAGAAAAATTATTAAAATATTTTAAATAAAATGCCTTTAGAAAAATTAGATAGAGCAGAGGAAATAATAAATTAAACTAATGAGTTATGGTGGATGTTCAAAATTCTAAAAAGAGCTCTTTGCTAAGCTATTTTTTAAATATTATTATTCGCCCGACTTCTGGAATTAGAAAGATTGTTCAAGAAAAGCCCAGTTTCAAACAAATAATTATTTTTCTATTTATAATTGGACTCTTAAGAGGAATAATAGAAGGAATATGGATGCTTCTCTGGGCAGGACAGTTTAGCCAAGTAATTAGCTCATTAATACTTCTTAAAAGTTATTTGAAATTGGGTATTCCTTTTATCATCTCTAGTATTAGTAATGGTTATGTAAGATGGGTAGGTTTTGCTTTAGTGGCTTGCTTCTTGGGAAGATTCTTTGATAAAAAAGGAGAATTTAAAGATTTTCTCAGGGTTTCGGGAATCATATTAGGAGTGTATTTATTAACTATCTTACCTAATTTTCTCTATTTTTTCTGGGATAAACTTCCAATGATTCAATATAAAGTCTCTGAGGTTTATAACCCTGCTCAGGGAATTGGACAAATCCTTGTTTCTTTTTGGATAGTCTTTATTTTTTATAAGGTAGCTCGAGTAATTTCTGAGTTGCCAAAATTTCAAGCTTTTTTAGTTGGATTGTCTGTTCAATTCCTTAATTTAGGAGCACTAATCTTTGGTTCATTCTTCTTTTTTAATCTCCCCCATTTAGTTTCACTTCCATTTAAAGAGAGTCTTAGTTTAGCTACCTATGTTTTCATAATAATTACCTTACTACTTATTCCGATTTTTTTCTGGCTAGGGTTCAAACTCGAAAGATGGAAAAAAATTAAAGAAAAAGAAAAATTTGAGTAAGGCTAACTCAAAATAAAGATCAATGGGAGCTTTTGAGAATTGAGATATTGACAAAGAAATTCCTCCCTGAAATAATTAAAGTAGTTGTGGAAAACGATGAGAAAAATAGTAAATAAAAATTGGTTCAAAAATTCATTATTACTGGCAGTGAATTTCTCTATTATTGGATTTTTATTTTTTGTAGGGACTATCGTTTTTCCTAATCCTGTTGGTGTTCGGGGTCAAGCTAAAATAGTGATTCCTGATGACTCTTTAGTTTATCAGGGCAAACTTTCTAACCTCAGTGTTACCAAAGGTGAAGAAGAAGTGATTATAGAAGGAGAGGGTCAAGTTAAAATTTATCCAGTAATGAATGAAGAAGAAGTTTTAAGTGGTGCTCAGGTAGAGGTTGAGATTCCTCGAATAGATTTTAGAAGTAAACTGACTGAAACCCTGCAGGGAGTATATTCTCTTGATTTATCTGAAAAGTTGACAATCATCCCCAAGGTTTCAGGAGTTTCCCTGGCTGAAATGGAAGAATGGCAGATTCAGCCTTTAGAATACTCTCTTACTTTAGGCCAAGATCAAATCGAACAGAAATTAGATATTTCTCCTTTTAAAATTTCCGATTTAGAAAGTAATCTTGAAAGTAGTATCCAAACCTTCCTTTCTTACCTTCCATTAGTTGGTTATATACCCGAAGCAAAAATTACCTCTTGTTCTACTAATCCTTGCCAATATAAAATTCCTCTTAGTCTAAGTTTTAAAGCTAAGATTTTTGATAAAAATGGCAATCCCTTAATTAATAAAAAATTATCAGCTACTTTTGAAATACCAAATCACAATTACTCAGAGACCATTACTTTAACTACTGATCAAGATGGTCTTTTTTCTTACTCAAGAGAAGAATCTACCATTATCAAAATCTCAGGAGGCAAGCTTTTAGTTTTAGCCCAACCTTTAGAAATAGAGGGAGCATCTTTTGTAGTAGCTCAGCAATGGTGGGCACCACCACCTCCTCCAGCCCCAGAACCACCAGCACCTACTCCTAGGGATCAACAGAATAATGGAGTTCCAGGAGAAAGCAGAGATAGGTCAGGTGATTCTAATACCAGAGCTGGAGATGATCCCATAAACCTTACTACTGGAAACTTTTTCCATACTGTCCAGGATCTCTTCATTCCAGGTAAAGGGCTGCCTATTCAATTCACCAGGACCTATAACTCCAAAAGTGAATACCAGGGACCTTTTGGCTTTGGCTGGACCCACAGCTACAATGTTCGTTTAGAAGATAAGGATAATGAAGTTTGGGAATACGATGAAGGTGGAGCCTTAATTATCTATACTAAAAATCCTGATGGAAGCTATAAATCTCCGGCTGGTTGCCACTCTAAATTAACTAAGAATCCTGATGGAACTTATACTTTGAGAAGAAAATATGGAGATGAACTCTATTTTGACTCCCAGGGCAAACTCACCTCTATCATTGATCGCAATGGCAATCAGGTAATCTTAACCTATATTGGAAATAACTTAGTCACTATAACTGATACTTCAGGCCGAAAGATTACTCTCGACTACGATGGTAGTGGTCGAATTATCAAACTAACTGATCCTCTCCATCGTTCAACTACCTATACTTATGATAGTAATAATAATCTCTCTTCCGTAACTGATCCCCTTGGCAACAAGACCACCTATGAATATAAAAACTTTAAGCATCAACATCAGCTTAGAACCATTACTGATCCTCGGGGTAATCATCGCTATATCACCTATGATGATGAAACCGGGAAGGCCACTAGCTTCA
>JASEJS010000051.1 GCA_030016765.1 Patescibacteria group bacterium | reverse complement strand
TATCGCAGATAAAATTTGGAATTCAAAATTCAAAATTCAAAATTCAAAATTTATATGAAATTTTAGACCGACGAGAAGCGATAAAAAAGGCCCTCAACTTAGCAAGACAAGGCGATGTGGTTATTATTACTGGCAAAGGCTGTGAATCCTCGATCTATGTAGCTGGTGGTAAAAAAATTCCTTGGGATGATAGAAAAGTAGTAAGAGAAGAATTCGCAAAATTTAAAAACCAAACATAATACATTAAGATATCTCCACAAAACCTTGAATTCCTTGACGCCTTTAGATAATATTACAAAAGAGATTTCAGTCATTACCTCATCAGAATACTTAGCTGGTCTTCCTCTTTTCTTGAGGTTCTGGAATCTTTTTCTTTCTCTCTTCTTGAATAGAAGTAATGAAACCCAAAATATCTGTTAAACCAGGTGATGACTTATCTTTTGCCATAGTTTCTTCTTTATTTATCTTAAATAATCGACCTTAAAGAACGAGAGAAAAGAAAGAAAAGAGAAAGTAAACTTTTGAGGCAGGATATTCCTATGAAATTGGAGTAAAAAATCCTCATTTGGAGACAAAATTTATAGCCGAATATATTAGGGTTGCAGAATATGAGATACATCGGTAATACCCTAAATTGGTCAGAATTAAGTGAATTTGAGAAGATAATGTTAGTTAAATTCCTTCTCATAGGGGAAGAAAATCTATGGCAAATAATCAAAAGAGCCTAAAATGAACAGAGATTTTCCTAATAATCAACCTCTACCTTTAAAGGAAATTGAATCCATTTTATTCAAGATCTTGCCAAGAAAGACAACCTCTGAAATAATGAAAGTGTCAAAAATGTCCTCATCAAGCGCAGGTATCGATGAAGGCTTCTAATCTAGTTTGGAGACCGGCTTCGCCAGTATGTTCGTCAATTAATAAATATAAAAAGGGAATTTTATTTTCCTTAAATTTCTTTTCCACAAATTCTTTTAAGACGGCATCGCAGCCACATTGGAAAGAAGAAATCTCAATTGCTCCAGTAATTTTGTAATTCAATACTGCGCTAATTTTCTCCATTATTTCTTTTCCAAATTCCCAGTGAAACTTCGGCCCATCATCTTTTTGATTTTTGATTTTTGATTTTTGATTTTGTAATGGAACTTCATCAATAAATATTGGCTCTGTCCCTAATTTTTCTAATTTTTCTTTCATCCTTAAGTTGACATAATCATCATATAAATTATAAGGATGGGAAACTAAAACTATTTTTGGCTTTTTGGATTGAATTTTTTTAAAAAACTCTTGCTTTTCTTTCTCCGCTATCTCCTTTTCCTTTAAAAAAGCGATTTCTCGAGCTCTTTTCACTTCTGCTTTATCTCTCTTCAATTTTTTCCCCAATCTTTCCAAAGTTTTCTCAAGTTTTTCTTTCCTCTCATCAAAAGTTTCAGTTAAAATTGAGGTTTTGACCAAAATCTTGGTTAAATCTGGAATTCCAAAAAATTTTGGGCAATACTCAAGTTTCTCTTGATTAGCTTTTAATCTCGGAACAAAAATATAATCTACTTTCCCCTCAAGCCACAATAAATGCCCCCAATAAACTTTATTTGAAAAACAGGTTTCAGGGTCAGCCACTTTTACTCCTTTTTCAATAATTTCTTTATTAGTTTTTGGCGAAAACAAAACCTCAAAACCCAAACTTTCAAAAAAATTTTCCCAAAAATAAGGCCTTTTCCAATAAATCAAGGCTCTTGGAATACCGATAATCATATTTAATTAAATTTAATTTTTTCGACCCTTGCTTCCTATTTCAGCAAATCACCTTTTCAAATCTTATTTAAAAATTTCTTTTTTTAATTTTTTTACTTCATTCATAAAAAATTCTTCCATCTCATTTCTTTTAAAAGGTTTTCGCATCTCTAGGATTTCCTCAAAATCTTTTACTCTTAAAAATTGAGCGGCTAAATTTAATTTATCTATATCCCAATCAAATTTTGCTTTAGCATCTAAAATAAGTTTTTTTAGTGGATAATTTTTTTCTTTTAAAATAAAGTAGAGATCAACATAATCTCTACCCCTAGGTTTCATAAAAAGAGTGTGGAGTTTATCTACGGCAATATCATAAATACTAGCTATTTCTAATCCTTTATAAATTTTTCCTTTTTCAATACGAGGAAATGGATAGTAATTAAAATCAACTTTCAAACTTTCTTTATCGGAATAAATTAGATAGTAACTAAAAAGGCCTAAAAACTGGCTTCTTTCAATTTTTACAATGCCCAATTGAGAAGAGATTTTTTTCAAAAAAGCCTCGACAATTTTTGGAGGAATCTCTTCCTTTTCAGAAAAAAAATCAAGATCTTTTGATATCCGATGGTTGAGATAAAAGGCGGCCAAGGCGCTACCGCCAGTTAAATAAAATCTCTTAATTATTTCCTTTTTTTGAGCGGTAAGTTCCAGAAAGTCAAATTGTTTGGAAGTGAGTAAATCTTTCCCCATAGTAAATACTCTATTAAACGTTTTTTATAGGGATCTATTCTATCTTTTATTCTTTTCCAGTACTTCCTAACTAACTTTTCACTTATTTTTTTCCCCGGTTCTCCATAATTTATCATCTGTTCCAATTTCCAAATTTTATATCCCTCAGGATCTTCCTTTTTAAATTTTTTTTCATTAACTGACCAGTTATACATATATTAAATTTTATCAAAATTTCACTCTAATATCAATAATATCAATTCGGAAATTCTGCTCAATTTTAGTTAGTTTAACTGCTCTAATTTTGTCTTCTAAATAGATAAAAGAAGGTTAATTGAAGGGGCTGTTAAACTCTTGCAATACATAGCTTATTTTATTTCAGCGAAATCGCTTGTCAAATTTAACTGAAAACCGCCCGAAGGGCGGCTTTCAGACTATCCAAGGATACAAACAGCTTTAATCTTCTTCCTCAATCTCAATTTTTACTTCTGGTTTTACTGACTTACAAATACATTCTAATTCTTTCTCTTTTTTATCCCTGCCTTTTAGCTGACAAAGTCAGTCCAAGTTCAGTCAGTAGAGTCTCTGTTGGATTATCCTTTAAATTGGCCCCAGACCATTTGCTCTCTTAATCTCTCAGTAAGTAATCCAAGAAATTCACTTTGAACTTTTTCAATCTTAGTCTAGATTTTGGCAATCTTAGCTTAAATTACTTCAACTTTATTTATTAACAGGCTAACTTCTCAATTTTATCTAATCTGGTTGTAATCTCTTCATAGGGATAGATGGTGAAACTTCTTTTTTTGGAACTTTCATTTTAATGAAATCGGGTGAGAACCTTGTCCAATTATAAGCTCCCCAGCGAGTATAGACTGGATTATCAATCCAAATAGTGTTAGGCTCAAAATCACTAATCATTGCTCCTGATATCAACAAGCCATCTACAAAAGAGAAAGTATTTGCCATCAATATATTTTACTCGATAGAGATGCCAATCCAGATTGTTAGGTCCCGCCTTGTAAGTAGGAGCTCCTCTGATCACTGTTCTGAGAGGCTCAGAATCCTGCCAAAAACCAAAAACACTACTCCCTTTTTGGCAGAGGTGGATTATTACCGACTGGATCAATATTTGAACCAATAGCCTACCCAGAGATAAGAGAAGACCTGTGATTTTGCATTTGATCTCTAAAGGAGGCAACTGAATTTCTAATCTTAATAAAGCCGTAGGTGGAGAAACTGGAGGGACTCCCCAATTACTAGAATTAGTGTGATGATATTCAAACAATTGATCGGCAAACAACTCATTATTCTCCAGCAATCACCAGAACTACAGCTCCAATAAAAAATGTATTTTTCTGTTTTCTAATTAATTATCTTTAAATTATCTCTTGAACCTATCAACCAAAAGGTTCATTCTCATTCCAATTTTTTATTTTAGACTTTTTTTAATTTTACTCTCTTTGAGTTTGGTCCAGAAATTGCCTTAAAACTTGAGAGAATCTTTGCGGTGAACAGCTTTTTTAATTTTTATAGGTTTCGTAATAACTACCTTGGCTCTTTAATTCTCTTTTAGTAAATAATCATGTCAAAATTAAAACAAAATCCGCTGAATTTAGCGGATTTTGCTATTCCTATAAGGAAAAGAATTTTTAGAGATTTCCAATCGAAGCATTGGTAGTTCGAGCTGAAAAACATTTCCTGATCGTCCTTTACTTATCCTATCTAGGCTAAAAATAACTTTACCTGTCTCTAATAAGAACAGTTTTGAAACTAACTACTCATCTGCATTAACAGCACCTTAATAGGAGCTGCTGATTAACAATGCTCGCTTTACCTACATTGAGAGCAACATCATTCCCTTTAGTGGCAGAATATTCATCAGTTAGCAGTGTTCATTTGGAAACTGCTGTCCATTTTAAAGCAGCATATGCATCAACTAAGCCATAACCGAAGGTATCATCTCGACCAGCTGTTCCTAAATCTTCAGCAGTTTCTTGTAAAGCAGCTCTGACTTCATCGGGAGTGGTGGCATTTCCATTAGCAATTAACAAGGCTGCAACTCCTGAAACATGGGGAGTAGCCATTGAGGTTCCCTGGAAGAAATAATAGGCAAAATCACAAACGGCAAAAGAACTTCTAAAGGTCTGTTGCAAAACTCCATCAGCATAGCCATCGCCATTTTGATCTAAATCATTATTTCCACCTGGAGCAACAATATCTAGAGATGGTCCATAATTTGAGTAAGGAGCCTTTGTCTCATCATACTGAGTAGCTCCAACAGCAATTACATAATCATCATAGGCAGCCGGATAAAGACATTTTGCTCCATTATCATTTCCACAGGCAGCAACAACCGTCACTCCTTTTCTATAAGCATAAGCTACCGCATTTTTTAAGGTTGCTGAATCAGAAGTTCCACCCAAACTCAAATTAATCACTTTTGCTCCATTATCAGCAGCAAAACGAATACCTTTAGCCAC
>JASEJS010000050.1 GCA_030016765.1 Patescibacteria group bacterium | reverse complement strand
GCAGAATCGAACTGCGACTTGATGTTTTTCAGACATCCGTGCACACCATGTACACAACTCCGGCAGGATTGCTCTACCGCTGAGCTATTGTGCTTCTATTTTATCTTTTTGAAATTTTCAGTTCTAAATGTAGATTATCAAAAAATTCAGAGAAATTCAAGCTCTTTAAACATTGAGGAAAAGTCCTCAATTTCTCCAAGATCAAAATTCAATCATTAATTATAATCAAATCAGCATATTTCTTTTGAGGTTCTACATAGATTTTATGCATTGGTTTAGTAAATTTTTGCCATTGCTCAATTACGCTTTCTTTTGTTCTTTTCCTTTCTTTTATGTCTCTTTTTATCCTTCTTTCAAATCTTGTTTTCTCAGAAGCCTCTACAAATACTTTAACATCCATTTCTTTTCTTAAATTTTTCCGAAAAGTAAATAATCCTTCAATTATAATTATATTTAGAGGGCTATATTTTTCGTATCCAATTCTTCTGTGAGTCTTGAAATCATAGATTGGCTTTTTAATTTCCTTTCCTTTTCTTAAAAGCTTAAGATGCTCTTTAAATAAGTCAAAATCAATAGCTTCAGGCTTATCGAAATTTTCATCTTTCATTTTATCTATCCCAAGATAATAATCATCTATTGATAAAATTTTTCCCTTTACTTTTTTAGCTACCTTTTTAGCTAAATACATCTTTCCAGAACCAGAACCTCCTGCAATTCCAATAATAACCACTGATTTCCTTTTCCTTAATTTATTGACCAAATTTTTAATCTCCTCAATCCCTTCTTTTAAATTAAAAGTTCGATTCATGAAATTTTTTGTATTTAATCATTTCTTTTTCCAGAAGGCATTAGAATTATAATTAAACCAACTAAAGCAATTATCCCAGCTAAAATTTCAATTCCAGTCCAAAAATTCATCTCTCCCTGAGTAAAAAGCCTAATCAAACAATTCCTTCCCGAAGCATAAATACCTAAACCAACACCAATTATAAATAAAATTGTCCCTAAAAATTTTTTATCTTTCATTTATTTTCTGTTTACTAAAGCTCTAATTTACCAGAAATTTTTTGCATTGAAGAAAGGATAATTTTGATGAATTCCTCTAAACTTAAATTCAAATATTCTTGACATTTTTTAATAATTTCTCGGTTTGCTCCTTTGGCAAAGGATTTTTCCTTAAATCTATTTAAGACATTTTTTACAGTTAAATCATTTATTTTCTTTTGCTAGACAATGCTTAATCAAATTTTGATTTTGAATATTTTGTTTTAATAAATTAATACTCTCTTCTCTGGTCATTTTTATTTTTTATTATAATCTCTTTCCAATCTTTATAACTAAAAATGCCTTGAATAATCCAACCTCCGAGAAATCCACAAAGAAATTGAGAATAGAAAAAATCAAAAAAGAAAATAAAAACCAAAACTCCTAAGCTCAACAACCAATGATGTAGATGGATTTTGTAATCACCGATTTGAAAAAGGATGGATTTTATTATTCCTTGCTGGCCAGTTTGTTTTCCACTGAGAAATCTGGCCGTAAAATATCCCAAAATTAGCCCTAAGGCCAACTGCAAAGATATTAAAGCTAAGGCTATAGTGAGACTGATTCCCTTTTTATCCATATTTTAACCATGACCAGGATAAACTATTATCCTGGTTTTAATATTTTCGACAATCTTTAAAATAGATTGGTGATTAAATAGCGATATTTCAAATGGGGACGCTCTTTCCAGGCCTGATAAAATTTTTCTTTCCATTCTCTTTTCCAAAAAGATATCTCTGGCAGAAATAAAAATCCATCTTTGTAACCTAAATAGCGAGTTTTGAATTGAGAATGTAAAAAAGCAACTTTGGCACAGATCGAAGCTGATTTTTGATTCTCAGTCTGACAGGGAAAATTTATGGAAAGAGAATTTTCTTTACAAATTTTTTTAACTAAGGTAGGAAAAGTTTCAATTAAATTTAGACCCAAAACAAATCCTTTCTTTTCTAACTTTTCTACTATTTCTCTGGCAAATTCGCACAATTTTTCCATTAAGGCTGGGGGAAGAGGATTTACCTTTTCTTTTCTGAAAATACTAGTTGATAAAAATTTCTCATAGAGTCGCATCTTCCCCTTTCCTCTACCCTTGGTCAAAGGAGCATCAATGGCAATTACTGCCATCTCTTTTAAATAAGGATTTATTGTTTTTAAAACATCTCTTCCAAAAACATCTTTTAATAAAACAATTTTTTTCTCCTCTAATACACAAACACCAGTCGTTTTTTTCTCTTTTCCTCCCAAATCAATCCCAATATAAAATTTTTTCTTAATCATTGATTTAAAAAATTTGGAGCAAGAAATTGGCAGTAATAAAATAAACGGCGATGCTTAAGATATCAGTAATAATAGTAGCAAAAGGACCAGAACCCAAAGCTGGGTCTTTTCTGAATTTTTGCAAAATTAAGGGAATAGACATGGCTACAATCACCGAAAGAGAAATACTAAAAAACATCGCCAATACTAAAACCATTCCCAGGAAAGAATTTTGCCACCAAAAAGTCGCAAAAATTCCCAAAATCGCTCCTAAAATCAGAGCGAGGAAACTCCCAATTTTAATTTCTCTCAAAAAATATTTTTTAATGTTGAGTTTGGAATCAATGGCAATTCTCCTGATTATTAATGTCTCGGTTTGGGTAGCCACTGCGTCAGACATATAGACAATGATTGGAATAAAAAGAGCCAAAAGAAGTTGACTCTTTAAAATGTTTTCAAAAAATCCAATAATTTGAGCAGCAAAAACCCCTCCCAAAAGTCCTAAGAGTAGCCAGGGAAGTCGAAATCTCACTAAAGCACCTGCTTTGGCCGTGGTTAATTCTCTAATTGTACCTTCTACCTTGCTGAGACCACCGGCCAGTAAAATATCTTCAACATGTTCTTGGTGTAAAACATCTAAAATAATGTCAGATGGCACCACTCCCAAAAATTTCTCTTCTTTGTCAACTACCGGAATTGCTTTTAAATTATTTTTGAGTGCTAAAATAGCCACTCTTTCCTGGTCAGCTGAAGCCTGACAACTTATTAAGTTTTTTTCCATAATCTCTTTAACTTTAGAATCTTTTGGTTTTTGAAAAACTTCTTTTAATGAAAAAACTCCAATTAATTTTCTGTTTTCATCAATCACATAAACATAGTTAATTGTTTCAAACTCTTTCATTTTCTCAAAAATAAGTTTTTGAACTTCTCCTATTGTTTGCTCTTTGAAAACCAAAGGGACCTGAGCAGTCATTAAACTGCCAGCAGTCTTGGGAGCATATTTTTTTATTTTCTCCATGTTCAGTTTGTCATATCTTTTAATCATTTCACTATTCTACCAAAAAATCGCCTCTTTGGCGACTTATTTCTTAGTTTTAGATTATATTGAAAACCAGACAAAAATAAAGAAAATGGCTAAAAATATAACAGTTAAAATAGTAGTGACATTTGCACACAATTTTTCATTAAGTCTATAATATCCAGCAATAATTGTATTTGCTATGGCTGGAGGCATCAGTGCTTGAAAAGTTAAAATCTGCCAACCTTCATGTTTTAAAAAGAAAAGGGAAAGAAAAATAATTAAAGGAGAAACAAGAAACCTGAAAGCTCCTACATATAAGCATTGATGAGAAAATTCTCTGAGATTTTTTGGTTTTTCTAAATTTAAACCAATATAAAAAATAGCTAATCCCAAAATTATTTTTCCGAGAGATCCCAACCTTTCCATTATCAAGGGAGAGAAATTTATTTTAAAAGCAATCATCAACAGCACTATTACCAAAGTCCAAATTCCAGGAAATTTTCCAACCCCCTTTATCGATTGAGCAATTTGATTAAATTCAAATTGTAAAGCGGCTCCAATTCCTAAAGTACAGTGAATTAAGGTCCCAACCAAAACATATAAAGAACCATAATATAATCCCAGATCTCCAAACAAAATCCAACAAAGGGGCAATCCAAGATAGCCGGAATTGGGAAAAGAATTTAATAAAAGAAGGCTGCCTCGATCTTTTAAATTTAGTAATTTATTTCCTAATTGGCTGAAAATTATATTCAAAACTAAAGAAAAAACTATAATCCCAGCAATTAAACCAAAATCTCTAGATTGATAATTTAAAATCGAATAAAGAAGTAAGATTGGAATTCCAATATAAATTAAAAAATATTTAATGAACTCCTTTACCTGCCTCGGTTCAAAATATTTATTTATTAAATAACCAATTATTAAAAGAAATAATAAAATTGCTATTTTTACCATTTTTACAAAAAATAATCTTCTTGGCAACCTTATTTTAATTTAAGGTCTCTTAAAAATATTCTGGTAGTAACAGGTCCTATTCCTTTGAATTCTTGAAGTCTTTTGGCTAAATCTTTTTTGTTTTTTGAAATTTTAATCAATTTTTTTAAACCTCCGTATTTCTCTTTCAATTCCTTACAGATTTCTAATAATTTTGTTGCTGTAGAAAAATCATATCTTACATAGTGCCCTCGATCTAAAATCTCAACTAATTTATCCCAGCCAGCTTTTAAAATTTTTTCTGGACTTAATAATCCTTCTTTCTCAAATTCAAAGTAAGTTCTTTTTGCCACCTCTTGCTGAATTGGCTTACCAAAAAGCAAGCAGACCAAAAACCACTTAAAAATCTCTGATTCTTTTTTTGATTTAAGATTAATTCCCAGATCCTCAGAATAGATTTTGCCTTTCACCATTTTTACTTGAATAGTAAACCCCGTTAGAAAAGGCGGGGTTTTAAACCCAGTCGCCCTTTCTAAAAAAGAAGTTAGATTATATTCATCCCAACTGCCCCAAGGGGCAGGGCTTTCTAACGGGGTAAATTATTTTCCGATTTGAATTTTAATTTCTTCAGCTAATTTTCTGCTTTTTAAAGCCTTGGAAATTTCTTCCGTCGGAGCTTTTTTTAATTGAGAAATGGTATTAAAACCAGCATTAAATAAGAGTCTAGCCCTGACCCTTCCAATT
>JASEJS010000049.1 GCA_030016765.1 Patescibacteria group bacterium | reverse complement strand
TGTAGAAAAATTCAACTCAATATGGTGAGAAAATAATTTACTCAAAACCCGACATCGAGTAAAAAATTTAAAACAGTTTCGCTTATCTTCTTAAATGATTTGACACGGAATTATTGACATTTTGACTAAAACAAAATAAGCATATGATTTTGAAACATCTTTTATTTTTTAATATAATCACATTCTTTATTTGAGCATTTTATTTGTCCACGTTTTGTTTCAACTAATAATGAACCACATTTTGGACATTTTTCTCCGGTAGGCTTATCCCATAAGGCAAAATCACATTTTGGGAATTGATTACAACCATAAAAGATTTTTTTCTTTTTAGTTCTCTTTTCAACAATTCCTCCCTTTTTACATTTAGGGCATTTTATTCCCAGAAAGTTTTTCTCTAAAGACTCAGTATATTTACATTTTGGGAATTTCGAACAGGCATAAAATTTTCCAAATTTCCCAAGTCGAATTAAAAGGGGAGCACCGCATTTTGGACAAATTTTCTCAGTTGGTTTTTCGGTGATTTCCTTTTTCAAAACTTCCTGATATTTTTTTTGGAGATTTTCTTCAAAAGGGCCATAGAATTCTTGGAGGACTGGTACCCATTTTTTCTGGCCAGCAGCAATTTTATCCAAATTTTCTTCCATTTCGGCAGTAAATTTAATGTCAACAATTTTTGGAAAATGAGAGACTAAAAGATCATTGACTACTGTTCCAATTTCAGTAGGCCGAAATTTTTTTTGTTCATCTTTCTCGATATAATTTCTTTCTTGAATAGTTGATAAAATGGGGGCATAAGTTGAAGGCCGGCCAATTCCATTTTGTTCCAAAGTTTTAATTAAGGTTGCTTCAGTATATCTGGGCGGAGGTTGGGTAAAGTGTTGTGAAGGAATTAGTTTGATAAGTTCTAAAATTTCATTTTTTTCAAGAAGAGGGAGTTCAACTTCTTCGTATTTTATAGGATATACTTTTAAAAATCCATCGAACCTTAAAATAGAACCACTAGCTTGAAAGCCATAAATTTTGAATTTTGAATTTTGAATTTTGAATTTAGCTTCGATCTCCACTTTTGTGGAGTCGAAGCGACTTTGGGCCATCTGACAGGCGATGAATCTTCGCCAAATCAAATCGTAAAGCCGAAATTGTCTATCATCTAATTTTGCCTTAATCTTTAATTTCTCTGGAATTCCATCAGGATAAGTCGGTCTAATTGCCTCATGAGCTTCTTGAACTCTACCTTTAGCTTTGTATCTTCTCAAAAATCCTGCCCAATAATCTTTACCATAATTTTCAATAATAAATTTTTTAGCAGAAAATAGAGATTGTTCAGAAAGATTTAGTGAATCGGTTCGATGATAAGTGATTTTTCCAGTTTCATAAAGTTGCTGGGCCACGGCCATTGTAAATTTTGCTGGCCATTTAAATCTTTTCCAAGCTTCTTGCTGCAAAGTGCTAGTGGTAAATGGCGGCAGGGGATTCCTTTTCACTTCTTTTTTTTCAATATCTTTTACTTTATATTCGGCTCCTTTTAAATCTTTTAAAATTTTCTCTACTTGTTCTTTTGTTTTAATTCCCAATTTGGGAATAGTCTTACCATCTTTCTTAATTAAAACCGCCCCAAATTGGTTGAATTTTTCGACACCTGTAGATTTTTTCAACTTTTGGAGTAAAGCTTCGATCGTCCAATATTCCTGAGGAATAAAATTTTCAATCTCCTTTTCCCTTTCACAAACCAATCTTACTGCCACCGATTGGACCCTCCCTGCTGATAATCGTCGAGCTACCTTTTTCCATAAAAAAGGAGACAATTCATAACCAACAATTCTGTCCAAAATCCTCCGAGCTTGTTGAGCATTAACTAAATCCATATCAATTTTCCTGGGATTTTTAAAAGCCTCCTCAATTGCCGATTTGGTAATTTCATGAAATACAACTCTTTGATAAGATTTAACTCCATTTAAATTTAAAATTTCAGTCAAATGCCAGGCAATAGCTTCTCCTTCTCTATCTGGATCACAACTTAAAATAACTAAATCGGCCTTCTCTACTTCTTTTTTCAAAAGCTGGACATTCTTTCTCGCCTTGGGAATAATATTATATTTTGGTTTAAAATCATTTTCTATTTCTACCCCAAATTCATTTTCTGGTAAATCCCGAACATGGCCATAGGAAGATAAAACCTTATATTTTGGACCTAAAAATCTTGAAAGAGTTTTTGATTTAGTTGGGCTTTCAACTATAACTAATTTCATGTTGATTTAGCGCGAAAGAGCATAAATATTTCCTCTTAAATTTCTTACTTTACCTTTTATTTCCAAAATGGCAAGAGTACCAGCTACCTTTGCCGCTGGAAGATTTGTTTTTTCAATAATTTTCTCAATATGTAAAGCTTCTTCTTTTAAAGCATCTAAAATCAAATTTTCTTCAGGAGTTTCTCCTCCAACTACAGTTTTCTTTGATAATGGGGGTAAATTTAACTCTTCTAAAATATCATTGGCATTTTCAACTAATTTGGCTCCCTTTTTAATTAAATAATGACAGCCTTTCGAATTCAAAGAATGAATTGGCCCAGGAATAGCAAAGACCTTTCTATTTTGTTTTCTTGCCCATTCAGCGGTAATTAAAGCTCCACTTCTTTCTTTAGCTTCAACCACTAAAACTCCTAAAGAAATCCCCGAAATTATTCGATTTCTTTGGGGAAATGTAAATTGAGTGCCCCGAGTTCCTGGCGGATATTCTGAAATTAAAGCCCCTCCTTTTTCTAAAATTTTTTTAACTAAATTTAAATTTTCTCGAGGATAAATACTTTTTTCATCTAATCCAGTGCCCAAAACCGCAATCGTCCTTTTTTCTCTTTCTAAAGCTGCTTGATGACAAAAAGTATCAATTCCTGGAGCTAAACCCGAAACAATAGTCAATCCAGCTTCGGCTAAATCTCCAGCAATTTCTAAAGCCACCTGTTTCCCATATGCCGAACACATTCTAGTCCCAACTACAGCAAAGCAATTCTCATCAGATTTAATTTCACCTCTCACATAAAGAACCTTTGGTGGATTCTTAATTTCTTTCAAAAGTTTCGGATAATTTTTATCTTCGATATTAATAATTTTTATTTCCTCATTCATTTTTCTCAATTTAACATACCAATTTTAAATTACAAAAGTTAAAAAATAGGGATGTGCACATTTTTTAAGCCACATCCTTTTTTAATTTTTCAATTGCCTCTGATAACATCTGGCAATATAAATTTAATCCAACTCGGTTTATATTTCCTGATTGCTCTTTGCCTAAAATATTTCCTGCTCCCCGGATTTCTAAATCTTTTAAAGCGATTTTATAACCTGAACCCAGTTCTTCAGCTTCTTTTAAAGCATCTAATCGCATTTTAGCTTTTTCGGTTAAATGGCTACCATACAAAAAATAAGCAAAGGCTTGAAGGTGAGATCTACCAATCCTTCCTCTAATTTGATAGGCTTCAGATAGACCTAATCTTGTTGAATCAGCCGCAATTAAAGTATTAACATTTGGAAGATCTAAACCATTTTCAATAATAGTGGTGGCTAATAAAACATCGATTTTTCTATTTTGAAAGTTTTCCATTACTTTTACTAATTCCTTCTCTTTTAATCTACCATGAGCTATACCAATTTTAATTTTTGGCACCAAACTTTCTAAAAATTTCTTTGCTGTTTCAATGGTTTCTACTCGATTATGCAAATAATACACTTGACCTTCTCTTTTCAATTCCTTTTCAATTGCTTTTTTAATGATTTTTTCTGAAAAGGGCAAAATGAAAGTTTTGACTGACAATCTTCCCAAGGGTGGAGTTTGAATTAAGCTTATATCTTTCAAAGAAGAAAGAGCCATATAAAGGGTTCTGGGAATGGGTGTAGCCGAAAGGGACAAAACATCTAAAGAAGCCCTTAACTTTTTTAATTTTTCTTTTTGCCTCACTCCAAATCTTTGTTCATCATCAATAATTAAAAGTCCAAGATTTTTAAATTGAACATCGTCAGATAAAATTCGACGAGTGCCAATCACTATATCAACCTTACCTGCTTTTAAACCTTTAAGAATTTCTTTTTGTTCTTTTTTGGTTTGAAGTCGAGAGAGAAGCACAATTTTAATTGGTAAATTTTTTAATCTTTCTTTAAAATTCTGAAAATGCTGATTGGCCAAAATAGTAGTCGGACAAATCATTGCTACCTGGTAACTAGATTTTACTGCTTTAACCATTACTCTCAAGGCTACTTCAGTTTTTCCAAAACCAACATCACCACAAATAATCCTGTCCATAGGTTGAGTTCTTTGGAGATCTCTTTTAATATCTTCAATTGCCTTAATTTGGTCAGGAGTTTCTTCATATTGAAAAGAAGAAGATATTTGAAAATCAATTTCATCTTCTGGTAAATAAGGGGGTCTGGTAGCAATTTCTCTTTTGGCATAGATTTCCAAAAGCTCTTTGGCTAATTTTTCTGCCTCTTTCTTAACCTTTCTCTTCACTCTTTGCCAGAGAGCACTTCCCAATCTTGAAATTTTAGGCTCAACAAAACCAATATATCTTGATAATTTTCGCTCCAAATTAATTGGAACATATAATTTGTCATTAGCGGCATATTCTAATTGATAATATTTTTGGTTATTAATTTCCAATTGCTGCTTATAAATTCCAATACCATGATCTAAATGGACTAAATAGTCTCCGGGTTTTAATCCTTTTAGATCTGAAAATAGCAATTGCCGTTTTAATTTCTTTTTTAAAATTTCCTTTGCCGATTTCTCATTTTCAATTTCAATTGGTAATTTTTCAATGTCCTCAATTTCGTTTCCAAAAAATTCAAAACGAAGAGCTGAATTTGAATTAATTGGAAAAACATCAATTATTCCTCCCCTTTGAGAAAACTCTCCAGGCTCTGAGACCTGAAGGACCTTTTCATAGCCCATCTCATCCAATTTCCTTAAAAATTGAGAAAAATTGTAATTTTGATTTTTTTCCAAATATAAAGTATTATCTTCAAAAAAAGACTGAGTTTTTCTTGCTTCTAAAATTTTATTTAAATTT
>JASEJS010000048.1 GCA_030016765.1 Patescibacteria group bacterium | reverse complement strand
AATATGCTATATATAAATCAGCTCTTTAAAAACACTCAAAATAGGGAGAGAAGAAGAAAGCTGTAGGCGACTGATTGATGAGTAGAATAGAAAGAAGGCTACTCGTCAGCCAGTCGCCTACAGTGAGAACCTGATAGTAATAACAGTGAGGGAAGAACTATCCCCAGGCGATAAACTAAAAAATTAGGAGGTGAAAAAGGAAAAATGGGAGATATAGAGAAAATAAAAGAAAAATATGATTTGGCCAAAATTCCAAGCACTATCTATCTAGGGACTTTAGGAAGATTGGAAAGAGAAATGGTGGCAGCTCTTTTGATAGAACTATGGAAAAGAAAAGGAGAAATAACTCCAGTAACACCTAGAGAAATTTATGAAATGATCAAACATGACCAAAGGATTTACAGAGAGGCTGATGAAGAGATAAAAAGAAGATTCGAAGAAGAAATAGAAAAATTAGGGAGGTTAGGAAAACAATTATTGAAAAAATTTCTCTCGATAACCACTTTAGGGAAGAAATAGTTGAATTACCCAAAAAATACAGAGAGCTCTATTTAAAAATACAAAATGATGTTGAGCAGGAAAAGCAATTACCATGGAATCCTTTATTTCACCCAGGATTTCGAATGTTTGCTTCGGATGCCCTCTGTGAGTTTAAAGCAATGGAAAAGGATGGAGTAGTGGAAATCAGAAAAGATAATACTTTGATTCCGAAGGAAGAGTTACTCGCACCAATATTTGCTAAATATGGAAAATAAGTGAAAAAATCTAAAAAATTCTCTCCCTATCTTTTTCTCAGCCCTTAAGGGCTATTTTTTTATTGAAAGAATGAAAATTTGTGATAAACTAAGAGTAAATCCTTTAATTTTATGAGACCCCGTTAGAAATTTGGCATTAAAACATATTTCTTTCGGGGTTAGAAAATATGGGAAATTCAACAAAAATTTCTAATGGGGTGAAACCTGTAATTACTTTTGCCAGATGGGGGAATTATACTATTGCTTTTAAAACCCTTTTTGAACAACTGGGTTTAGAAGTTATTCTTCCAGAGAAGACCACTTCTCAAACCATTACTGAAGGAGCAAAGATTGCTCCAGAAATGTATTGCTTTCCGATGAAAGTGACTTTGGGAAATATTCTCTCTGGTTTAAAAAAAGGAGCAAATACTGCCTTTATGGTTCAAAATGTTGGAGGCTCTTGCAGGCAGAGATATTATGGAGCAATTCAAGAAAAGGTTCTAAAGGAAGCTGGCCATAATATTATTTTTTTAGATTTCAGGGTTACTCCAAAAGATATTTATAAAACAATAAAAAAAATTTCCGGAGCTTCTTTTTGGCAGATAATAAGAGCTGGCAAATTTTTCTTTAAGAAATTGAGATTTATTGAGAGAATCGAAAAAATGGCTCAATATTATAGACCAAGGGAAATTGAAAAGGGAACAACTGATAGATTGTTAACTGATATTTTCACAAAGTTGGAAAAAATAAATAAAGAGAAAGATTTTTCAAGATTCAAAAAAGAAGCTCTTAAAAAATTTTCTCAAATAAAAATAGAAAAGAAGAAAAATATTCCTAAAGTAGGTTTAGTTGGAGAAATTTACACTGTTTGTGATCCCACTATAAATTTTGAAATAGAAAGAAAATTGGGCTTAGAAGGAATTGAAGTCCATCGAGAGATGGATATTACTTATCATCTTAAAAAATTAATTTTTCCCTGGAAAGATTGGACAATTCAAAGAAAAATCAATCCCTATTTAAAATCAACCGTCGGTGGTCATGGAAGAGATGCCATTTATGAAATGCTAAAGTATATAAAAGAAGATTTTGATGGAATAATTCATTTACTGCCGTGGGGTTGCATGCCAGAAGTCACTGTTCGACCAATCTTAGAAAAAATTCATTTGGAATCAGGAATTCCATTTCTATCCCTTTCTCTCGATGAACAAATAGCTGAAGCTGGAATTAATACTCGGCTTGAAGCCTTTATCGATGTAGTGAGAAATTGCTGTAATAAAAAACATTCCCAATCTCGAATATGAAAACCTATTTAGGTATTGATGTAGGTTCAATTTCTACTAATTTGGTTTTGATTGATGAGAAAAACCAGGTTTTGAGTTCTCTTTATTTGAGAACTGAAGGGAATCCAATTAAGGCTATTCAAAAGGGATTGAAAGAATTAAAAGCTCAGATTTCAAAGCATAATCCAAATATTGAAACTGCTGGAGTGGGAACCACTGGTTCAGCTCGATATTTAGCTGGAGTAATTACTGGTGCCGACTTAATTAAAAATGAAATCACTGCCCATGCTAAAGGAGCTTCCTATTTTATTCCCGATGTGAGAACCATAATCGAAATTGGAGGCCAGGATTCAAAAATTATCATTTTAGAAAATGGAGTAGTAGTTGATTTTGCTATGAATTTAATTTGTCTAAAAGGAGATACAAAAATAACTACTAATCCCAGTTATACTTCAATGCCAATTAAGGAAATTAAAATCGGCCAAAAAGTTTTAACCCATAAAGGAAGATTTAAACCAGTAGAAGAAGTTTATGAAAGAAAATATCAGGGCGAAATGATAAAATTAGAAATTTCTAACTTAAAAAAATTAGATGTTACTTACAATCACCCAATTTTAGGATTAAAAAGAGAAGATATTAAATGTTATCAAAGTCATTCAAGGAATCATATTGCTATTTGTAAACCTCCAGGAGAAAATACTTGTAAAAAAAGGTGTAAAAAATGGAAAAATTTTTCTTGGGAACCAAAATTTATTCCAGCTGAAAAATTAAGGGAAGGAGATTTTATCGCCACCCCGTTACCTTTAGAGAATAAAAAAAATGGCCCGATTTTAATAAATTATTCAACCGTTAGAATTAGACAATTAGATAACCGAACTCACCCTAATTTTAGGAGAATAGATCAATTTGTTTTTACATCAGATCTATTAAGATTGTTAGGTTATTATCTAGCTGAGGGATGTATCGTATATACCCAATCTAAACTTGATAAAAAAATAAAAATTCCTTATAGAATTGAATTTGGCTTTAATATTAATGAAAAAAAATATATCAATGATACTATAAAAATTATTTCACAAAATTTTAAAAATCTCAATGTTAGAGTTAAAAACCTCCCTAATTTTCACAAAACGATTATTGTAGTTAATAGTAAAAGTTTAGGCGAATATCTCAGCTATTTATGCGGTTCAATAGCAGACCGAAAAAAGTTAAGCTTTGAGTTATTAAATTTAGAGCCGAAATTACAAAAAGAAATTTTAAAGGGTTTTTTTAGAGGAGATGGTCAAATAAGGAAGAGAGATAAGAATACTCTTGGTTCTGACAAAAAAGGAAATAGATACGTGGCCTCAACTGTTTCCGAAGATTTAGCCCATCAACTATATTGGCTCTTATTAAGGAATAAAATTAAATGTACCTTAAATAAACGGTCTGACAAAACTAAAGGTGGAAAATATGCTTATTTACTCTCTATTCATGGGGAAGAAGTAAATAAATTAGAAGACAAAAAGATAATTACTACTCAAAAAAATCCTTACAAATCTTTTATCTATTCTAAATGGATTTTCGAACCGATCAGAAAGATTAAAAGGTATAAGTTTAACGGTATGGTATATAATTTAAAGATTAAAGGCGACCATTCTTATATTGCTAATCTTATTGGGAGTCGGAATTGTGCTGCCGGAACCGGAGCTTTTCTTGATGCCCAGGCTAATCGCTTGAAAATCCCAATTGAAAAATTTGGAGAATTAGCTTTAAAATCAAAAAACCCCACCCCAATCGGCGCTAGGTGTACTGTCTTTGCTGAATCGGATATGATTCACAAACAACAAATTGGTCATAAAATTGAAGATATTGTGGCTGGGCTTTGTCAAGGATTAGCTAGAAATTTTTTGAGTAATATGGCTAAAGGAAAAAATATAAAGCCTCCCATTGTATTTCAAGGTGGGGTGTCGGAAAATTTGGGAATGAGAAAAGCTTTTGAAGAAGCTTTGGGAGAGAAAATTATTATTCCTCCTTATAATACAGTAATGGGAGCTTTTGGAGTAGCCCTTTTGGTAAAAGAAAATCCTCCTCAAAAAACTAAATTTCTTGGTTTTGAAATTTCAGATAAAGATATTAGATGCACTTCTTTTCAATGTAAAGGCTGTCCCAATCAGTGTGAAGTAATTGAAGCCAGAATAGATGGAAAAGTTGTTGCCAGGTGGGGAGACCGCTGTGGCAAATGGTCAAACTTAAAATATGAATAATATTTTAGAAACAATTAAAAATCGAAGAAGTATTCGGGAATTTCAGAAAAAGGAAATTCCAAAAGAAATCATCGATAAATTAATAGAAGCTTTGATTTGGGCTCCTTCG
Organism: Patescibacteria group bacterium; assembly: GCA_030016765.1. GTDB lineage: Bacteria > Patescibacteriota > Minisyncoccia > Minisyncoccales > JASEJS01 > JASEJS01. Next base: position 702 of record JASEJS010000048.1, on the reverse strand, counting down.
GCTGGTAATTTGCAATCAAGGAAGTTTTATTTTGTTTTTGATGAGAAAACAAAAGAAAGATTAGTTGAAGCTGCCTTGGGCCAGAATTTTATTACCCAGGCTTCTTTAGTGGTGGTTGGTTGTGCTGATGAAAAGATTGTTTTTCGATATGGAGAAAGAGGAAAAAATCTCTATTCAATTTGCGATGTTTCAGCTAGTATTCAAAATTTATTGTTAGTGGCAAAAGAAAATAATTTGGGAAGTTGCTGGATTGGCGCTTTTGATGAAAAAGAAGTTTCTGAAATTTTAAATTTACCAAAAAACTTAAGACCAATTGCCATTGTTCCAGTTGGCTATCCTGCTGAAAAACCTTCAGTTCCTCCTCGGATTTCAAAAAAAGAAACGATAAAAATTATTAAATAACAACCCAAATCGGAGAGGGGTCGGGAGAACTTTTCGGATGGGGGAGAGGGCGAGCGATTAACTTAGTGTTACCACTATGATTGAAGAATATCATTTTGGCTCTATCACCATTTCGGGAAAAACTTATACTCATGATGTGGAGGTCCGCTGGACTGGTGAGGTTTTGAAGTGGTGGAGAAAAGAGAGTCATGTTATTGATCTTGAAGATGTGAAAAGAGCAGTTGAGCAAAATCCTGATACTATTATTTTGGGAACTGGAGCTTATGGAGTAGCTAAAGTAGCTGAAGAAGCAAAAAATTA
>JASEJS010000047.1 GCA_030016765.1 Patescibacteria group bacterium | reverse complement strand
GGGATTTTAATTTCTTTTTTAAAATTTCTTTAGCTGGCTTCTCAGACTCAATTTTTATCGGAAGGGGGAAAATCTCTTCGATTTTATTTCCAAAAAATTCAATCCGGATGGCAAAATTTACCCCCCACTTATTTTTAGACACCTCTTTCTTAATTGGGGAAAATTCTTCAGATGGAATAAGTGGGGGGTTTACTGGAAAGACATCAACAACTCCTCCTCTTTGAGCAAATTCACCAATTTCTGAAACCTCCCAGACTTTCTCATAGCCCATTTCATCCAATTTTCTGAGAAACTGAGAAAAATTGTAAATTTGATTTTTTTCTAAGTAAAGAGTATTATTTTTCCAGAAATCTTGAGTCTTTCTGGCTTCCAAAATTTTATTAAAATTTTTTTCAAACCAAAAATTAGGCTTTTCCAAAAAATAGGGAGTAAGGCTGCAGATCAAAACTTTATCTAAAAATATTTTTTCAAGCATTATATTTTTGCCCTGTTTTTTTCTAAATTGGGGTCTAAACAAAGCTCAATTATTTTAATTGTTTTTTAAAATTTTCTTTGAGATTTCAGCTGGATTTTTTTAATAGGGTGAAAAGTCGAAATTAACCTTTAGGAGGCAAATTCGAAACCTTTTAAGAACCGGATTGCCTGATACCTCATATATCATCAGTATACTGCATTATCACAACAAAAACAAAAGGATTTAAAGAGACAAGAGGAAAAGAAATCAAGCATCCAGTGCAGGTACTTGACAAGGGTCTTTGGTTAGTTATAATAAGGTAATATGAAAGAAACAAGGAAAATTAATTTTCTCTCCTATTTCTCCAGATTGGTTTGTAGCTGGATGCTTTTGATTATTGTTTCCACTACTAAAAAACTGTTTTGGAGGTTTGGTAGAAAATTCGACTAATAAGATTAATAAAAACAAAACTACTAAACCTCCTGAAAACAGGAGGTTTTCCACAAAAATGGGAAAAGATTTTTATCTCACTAAGGATGGTCTAAGAAAACTGAAAAAAGAGTATCAATCTCTGAAAAAATTCAGATTCTCAAAAATTAATGGTGAAATTCCAAAGATTTTGCATTCGGAAGATGTTAATCCTGAATACCTTTCTTTTAGAGAGGATTTAAGTCTCATTGAAAATAGAATTCAGGAAATTGAGAACATATTAAAGAATGTTAAAATAATAAATCCCCCACCCAAAAGTAAGCAAAATGTTGTTGATTTGGGTACCAAGGTGACGGTGGAAATTGATGGCGAGGTTGATGAATTTGAAATTGTTGGTACCCTGGAAGCAAATCCCATATTAGGAAAAATTAGCAATGAATCGCCCATTGGCAAAGCCCTTTTGGGACATCAAGTTGGAGATGAAATCATCATTTCCTCACCAATAAAAGTAGTTTATAAGATTAAGAAGATAAAATATTTAACTTCCTAAAATGGGTCAGCTTTTTATTGGGACATCGGGTTGGATCTATGGTCATTGGACAGGTATTTTTTATCCCGAAGATTTACCAGCCAAAGATAAACTTAGATATTTTTCGAAACATTTTAAAACCGCTGAAATAAATTACTCCTTTTATCACTTACCGAGACCGACTACTTACCAAAATTGGTACAATCAGGTGTCAGCCGATTTTATTTTTGCCGTCAAGGCAAGCCGATTTATTACCCATATCAAAAGATTGGAAGATGTTAAGGAGGCCTGGAAGCAATTTTTAGAAAATGCTTTAAATTTGAAAGAGAAACTCGGGCCAATCTTATTCCAATTTCCGCCCAGTTTCAAAGCCACCCCAGAAAATATTAAACGATTAGAAGAGTTTTTAAAAACTATTACCCTAATGAGACGTAAAATCCAAGCCATGGCTTTGATTTTACGCTATGCTCTGGAGTTTAGACATAAAAGTTGGTGTGACTCCGAAGGGATAAATGAAACAATCTATAAACTTTTAAAAAAACACAATGTGGCTTGGGTAATTAGTGATTCACCTTCTTGGCAAAAATCTGAAGCTGTAACGGCTGATTTTGTTTATATTAGAATGCATGGCTCAAAGATTTTATTTGCCTCAAAATATACAAAAAAGGAACTTCAAGATTTAGCTCAAAAAATTAAAAAGTGGCTAAAAAAAGGTTTAGATGTCTATTGCTACTTCAATAATGACGCCTATGGCTATGCCGTAGAAAATGCCAAGGAACTTTTGAAACTTTGTAAAATTTGACAAGGCAATTTACTGAAATAGAATAAAATTAGGAGAAATTTCAGCTTTAATTTTATGGAAGCTGAGTGCCCAACCAATACCCTTTCGGTTACATTTTAGACTGCCCAATTCGGCACCGTGTCAAATCATTTAAGAAGGTAAGTGAATTGTTTTTGGTTTTGCTAAATCAAAAGTAAGTGAAAATGGTTTTAATTTTTTATTAATGTTGACCTTTTCTGATTTGTTTTTGTTTTGATAGGCTTTGTAAAGCAGATCTAATTTTCTATCAATTGCCCTTTTCAATTGAGCTGGATTAAGAGATTGATAGATTTTCTTTAATTCTTGCTTTTTCTCTTCTGAAACTTCTTTTGATTCCATCACTCTCTGATAAGGAGTTTTAGTAAAATCATATCTGCGATGGATTTTACCACCAATTCTTTCTTTTGAAATCAGCTTTATCACTGGCTGAAAGAAATTCTTATAAAGCCTCAGTTCATTTCGATAAAGGTCATTGAGAATATCAACCTCTTTTTGAGTGTCATATCTTAGATAGCCAACATACTTTTTCACATGAGTCCAGTGCTTCTGTTCAACAAAGCAGTTATCATTCTTTTTATTTGGTCTTTACCTTGTAAAACCTAATTTCTCTTTCTGGGTATATCTAAACAAATGAGCATTGATGAATTCTGTTCCATTATCAGAATGAATCTCTTTCCAAGAAAAAGGAAATCTCTTTTTAGCTCTATCTAAGGCCTCACAAGTAGGAATTTGTCCTCTCCCTAAGATAGCTTCACCTTCCCACCAGCCAGTGGCAATATCAGTATTAGAGACAGTATTAACATATTCTCCTCTGGCAGATTGACCGCAATGTTCAATTAAATCTGTCTGGATATTCCCTAATTGAGCTCTATCCCATTCATCAGATAATTTAACCGGTATTTTCTGATAAAGGAGAGGGTGAACCTTTTTCTGATATTTCCTTCTTATTCTTTCTATTTCTTTTTGATGCTTGAGTTTTCTCTCAATAGTAGCTGAACTTATTTGTCTTAATTTAGTTGCTATACTCTCACTACAATTTATCTCTCCTAAGCTTCTTAATCTCTCCAATTCATTCTGAATTAAGGGTTTCAGCCTTTGACCACAAGGATAATCAAAGATTCTCCAAATTTGAACTAAAGTTACTTTAACATCGCCATCATACTTTAGTTTTCTTTTCCTTTTGCCAAAATTGGCTTTTAGATAGGCTCCGGTTCTAATCTTTCTGATAACATAGTTTCTATTTTGACCGGTAGTCTGACAATATTCATCTAAAAGTTGAGATTTTCCTTTCTTTGAGGCTAAAGGATAACCTCTTTTTTCAATTAAAGCTTTGAGGTATTGGTTGCGAGATTTCATATCCATGGTAGTAAAATGAGATAAATGAATTAAATTTTCTGACCTTTATCTCATTTTACCTAATTTCATTTTCACTTACTTTTTAAATGATTTAACCAATACCATTTCACTTACATTTTAGATGATTTAATACGCGGCACTTGACAAGATTTTTTGGATGAGTAAAATCTAAAATAGAAATATGAAATTAGCGATTAAAATAATAAATTGGTGGAGCCGAACTTTGCCTTTTCCGCAAGGTTCGGTTTAGGATTTTAATAAATTAGAGAGCAATTTTCATCCCTCCCAACCTTGCGGAGGGATTTTCATTTTTATGATTAAAGTAATTCCCATTTATCAAGAAATAAAAATAAAAGAAAGTCCAGAATTGATTTATAAAAAATTGCAGACTGAAAATAGTTATCTTTTAGAATCAGCTGAAGGGAGTGAAAAGCTCGCCAGATATTCCTTTATTGGTTTTGAACCTGTTGTCAAATTAATCATTAAAGATAGAAAATCCAAGCTTGAAGTTTTTGATTCTAATTTAAGGAATCTGAAAATCATTGGTCCTGAACCAGTGGAAATACTTAAAAATCTTCTTTCTCAATTTGAATTTAAAGGGAAAAGTTTAGCCAGATTTGCTGGTGGTTTTGTTGGTTATTTTTCTTATGATTTGGTGAGATATTTTTTCAATTTAGAGGGAAGGGCCAGAGATGATTTAAAGGAACCAGATTGTGAATTTGTTTTAACAAAAAATAATTTGATTTTTGACCATAAAAAGAGAAAAGCTTACCTTTTCTCATTTCAATTTCTTTTTCCAGATGAAAAAATAAATGGCAAGATTATTTTTAATGACTTTGAAAAAATCTTAAAGAAAATTTCTTCTTTCCAGCCATTTGCTTTGAATAAAAATCGAAAAAGAAGAAAAAATAATTTTTCCTTCAACATCTCAAAAACAGGGTTTAAAGAAAATCTTAAAAAAGCAAAAAAATATATTTCAGCTGGTGATATTTTCCAGGTAGTTTTATCCCAGCGCCTAGAAACAAATTTTAAATGTGATAAATTTCTGATTTATCAAAATCTTAAAAGAATAAATCCTTCTCCTTATATGTATTATTTAGATTTTGGTCAAAGAAAAGTGATTGGTTCAAGTCCTGAGATGTTAGTTAGGGTTGAAAAGAGAAAAATAGAAACTTATCCTATTGCTGGAACAAGGCCAAGGAGAAGAAATCTTGACGAAGATAAAAAATTAGAAAGGGAAATGTTGGAAGATGAAAAAGAAAAAGCTGAGCATATTATGTTGGTTGACTTAGCCAGAAATGATTTAGGTAAAGTGGCAAAATTTGGAAGCGTAAAAGTAGAAAAATTAATGGCAGTAGAAAAATATTCCCATGTTCAGCATCTTATCTCTAAGGTTTCTGGAGAATTAAGGAAGGGGGAAGATGAATTTTCCGCTTTTAAAGCTATTTTTCCAGCTGGTACTGTTTCTGGGGCTCCCAAAGTGAGGGCAATGGAAATTATTGATGAATTAGAGCCAACTAAAAGAG
>JASEJS010000046.1 GCA_030016765.1 Patescibacteria group bacterium | reverse complement strand
CCTGGCTTTACTGGCTGGGCTCAAATCAAATTCAGATACGGCAGATCAGTAATGGATAGTTTTGAAAAATTTCAATATGACTTATATTATCTCAAAAACCGCTCTTTAATCCTTGATCTCCAAATTTTACTTAAAACTTTTCAATTATTTTTCAAAGAAGAATAATTAAATTTCTTTATAAATTTTTTCAGTTCTCTCCAACATCTTCTTTAAAGAAAATTTCTGCTTTACTCTCTCTTTTGCATTTTGGCCAAATTTCTCAGCCAATTTTTTATTTTCAAGAATTTTTTTAATAGCTAAAGCTAAGGCTTGACTATCTTTTGGTTCCACTAAAATTCCATTGATACCATTTTCAATTATTTCTGGTAAAGCTCCGGTTCTAGTAGCGATAATAGGTAGGCCAGCCCCCATAGCTTCTAAAATTACCCAAGGAAATCCTTCTTTTAGTGAAGGCAAAACAAAAACATCAAAGGCTTTGAAATATCTGTAAGCATTTGAAATTCGACCTAATAGAAAAAAATTATCTTCCAAACCTTTTTTTTTAATTAAAGCTTCTAATTTTGATCTTTCTTTTCCTTCCCCAATCAATAAAAAAGAAATTTCAGTTTTATTTTTTAATAAATTAGCTGCTTCAATTAGGTATTTTAGGCCTTTTGTTTTATAGAAATTAGCTACGGTACCGATAATTATTCCGTCTTTAATATTAAAAGATAAATTTTTTACTAATATATTTCGCGCTTTTTCTTTTGATAAGAAATCTAAATTATTAACATCGATTCCATTATAAATCTTTACTATTTTTTCTGGAGGAGCGATTTTTGATTTTATTGCTGATTCTCGATCAATTTCTGAATTAACAATGATTTTATCTTTAAAAGGAGAGGTCCATTTCTCTAACCAAAAGATAATTCGGTTTAACCAAAAAGGTCGAGGATCACGGAAAGCCCAACCACCAATACGATAAATAGTCCTTAATTTATAATTTTTGGTTATTAGTTTAAATAAAAAGGCTGTAAATGAGCCTAAAAGGCCAGCTGTGGTAGAAGCTAAGAATAAGATATCTGGTTTTTCTCTTTTTAAAAGAATAAAAATTTCTTTTACTGCTAAAAAAATTTGCCAAGGCCAGGGAATCCTTTTCATTTGCTTTAAGCTAATGTATTGAATTTGAACACTCTCGAGCTTCTTAAAAAATTCACCATCTCCTTCACCAGCTGCAACTAAAACTTTGTATTTTTTTAAATCTAAATTTCGGGCTACTTCAAAAATATAATGTTGGGCCCCTCCAAATTCTGACTGAGTAACTAAAAATAAAATTTTAACCATGACAATTTGATTTTTAAAATTATGTAATTATAATAAATTAAGAAACTTAAATAATCAAGGTTATGTACAATATGAGGACATCGGTAACACTTTTAGGTATTTTTGGGCAAACTAAATAGAAAGAAAATCTCTGGCCTAATAGGAAAATTTGGAAGTATAAAGTCGGGCAAAAGCTATCTTGGAATATTTATCAATAGCAGTGAAGAGGTTTTCCGGCTTCGGTCTTTAATTAATTTTTAAGACCTTTTCTACCCTAATTTTACTAGGTTTTGGCATCTTAGGATGTTACCGGTGTATCTCATTTTCTTGATTTACTAGCCTTTTTAATAAATTTTTGATGAATAATGTTGTATGGCTAAAAAAAGATAGAAATCAAAAAAATAAAGAACTGACTAAGAGAACCTTGCCCAAAAGCTTGAGGTAATGTTTTGGGGATAAAAAGATTAAATAAAGAAAAAATAGTAAAACCAGGCTCCCAAAAGTGAAACCACATTAAGAGACCAGTCATTCTTTCATATTTTGACCGAAAGCTTCGAGAAATATCTGCGCCAAAAACAGTAGCCAAAATCAAAAAGCAAGGTGTTTGCCCTTACTTCTATTTGAGAAACTATCACTAGCCGGATTTTATATTGAGATGGAGGGGGCTCTCTCACTGACATATTTCGGACTTTTTAATAAAACTGAAATTAACTCATAAGCGCCGAAAAATACACTGACATAAAGAAGATCACCTAATATTGTATTTTTAAAAAAGGGAATCGCTAAGGTATAACACCAGATAAGACCTGACAAGGTCTTGGGATACCAAACGGTAAAAGCCCAGACTGCAAAATTAGTAATAATAAAAAATAATGTTGAGGCGGCAAGAGAGCTGCCAATCACTGTCCCAAAGTTCTTATGTTTTCTCAGCCAAAGACCAATCAGGCCAATAAGAAGAAAACTGCCATAAACCGAAGCCATGAGTTTAAAATTATAAAAACCGATCAAGTAATCACTGGCCAACATAGCCAATAAAGGAATAATCAAAGCGTATTTTTTGTTAAGATAGACGCCCCCAAACAAGGCTAAGGCAGCAATCGGAGCGAAATTCGGAGGATGAGGAAGAAGTCTCAAACTGACCCCAATAAAAATCAAAAGCAATACAATTGAAAGCTCTAGAATTTTTCTTTTTTTAGTTAAAATAAATTCGGTCATATTTTTAAATTTAATTCTACCTTATTTCCTTATAATTCCTATTTGATATTTTTGTCTATATTTGAAGACTTGTCAAAAGAGGATGGCTGATAATAGTCTTTGTTGAGTAATTTTTTCTTTTTTTCTCTTTTCTTTCTTTCTCTATGAATCCCAGCCAAAATTAGAATAATCAAAATTATTCCAAAAATATAAATTAAATTATTTTCTTGAAAAAAATCTGTTAAATTTTGAAAAATTGTAGCTAAAAAAACTCCTTTGTCTCCTCTGGAACTAATTTTAATTTCTAAAGGAATTTTTACTCCTGGACCAACTTTGAATTTCTGCTGGGACAAGGGCTCAGCCACCACTGAAATCATAGTCGAGAAAATTCCATTTTCTTCATTTTTAATCTCCAAAGTGACTTTTTGTTTTTTTCCACTTTCTAAAGTAAAACTTTCTGGTTTGAATTTAATCCAGTCAGAAAAATTATCTACATAAACTTCGTAGAGGGCTACATTATTAGCTGGATTTTCTACCATTATTTCCTTCTTAGTTAAAATACCTTGAAGAGTTTCAATTTTTATTTCTGGAGGACTAACTTTAATCGCTGTAGCTTGAACAAAATTAAATGCTAAAAGAGAAATTGTTATCAAGATAGGTAAAATTCCTCTCATTTTTTAATTGCCCAGAAAATAATTTCTCCTTCTGCTAAGCCAAAATTTCCACTGTAGTCTGAAGGAATAGTTAATTTAACTGGGAAAGTTTTACTTTCCATTCTCTCTAATTCAGTAGAGAAAATTTGCCAAAATTTTCCATCTATGTCTAAATTCTCCTGAAAAAGGCTAGCTCCGGCCACCTCTGGTTCTAAATAAATTTTGCTTTCTCCATTGGCAATGGTTAAATCTTGAGTGGAACTTTCCCCTAGCTTTAATTTTCCAAAATCTAAGATATCTGGACTGATTGAAAAACTGATTACAGCCTGTTCTCCTTTTTCTGGGACTTTGATTTTTTCAATTTCTACTCTCAATCCTACTTTGTGTTCTGAAGGAACCTCACCCACTTTTAAACTTACTTTTTCGCTTCTAATATAACCTACTTCATTTATAATTTGAGTTTCCACAAATACCTGATAAAAACCATCTTCCAAACTAGTTAAGGAAATCTCAACTCTGCCTGCATTATCTGTCGTAAATTCTGAAGAGTTAATCTTTACTTTTATTCCTTCCAGTTCTAAGTCCTGCCAATCACTAGTTGTAGAATTATAATATTTAACTTGAATTTTAACTAAATTCTCGGTTTTGGTTAATTCAACTTTAGTTGGAAACCAGCCTTTCTCTAACCATTGACCAAAAAACCATAAAACTTCGTCTTCGGGTTCTAAATAATAATCTGCTGCTCCAACTGTAGCCGAAACAGTATTTACCATGTACATCCAGCCATCTTGTTCATTATTTATCTTTTTCAAATAAAGACCGAAGGGATATTCGGTAATTGAATAACTATAATCACATATTTTAGAACCATTTATTATTAAATCCAGAGGAGTTCCTCCATAAACTTCGGTGTTACAAATAGTTTCAGTTTGACCTTCAATTCTTAAATGATGGCTATTGTAAATTGTCTCAACTGGATAATGCTTCCCTAAGACTGCAATCAAGGCAAAAGAACTACAAAATTTGTTATCTCCCTCAGCTTGCCACCAGAAACCGCCATCTTCATCTTGAAGAAATTGAAGATGATCTAAAGGATTTTTTCCATTTTTTATCCAATTTGAGCTAATAGGATCCTGGCCTAATTTATAAATAGCTGAAATTGCCCAAGCATCGGAACAGGCATCAGAAACCGAATTTGACAGGTAAGGGAATCCTCCGTCATCGTTTTGTTCCGATTTCAAATACGAAATCGCATTTTGAATAGCAGATGAAGAACTGGAAACTCCTGCTTCCAATAAAGCCATAATTGCTGCAGCAGTGTCATTGGTATCAGAAGAGAGAAAAGAAATATTATAGCTCCATCCTCCGTCTGCATTTTGGTGATTCAAAATATAATCTTTAGCATCTTGAACTATTGATAGATTTTCCTGACCGACTGATCCCAAGGCCAAAATTGCCCAGATATCATCATTAAGATAATTCTCATTTCCGAATTGATTTGTTTGCAAATTATAAAAATCCTTCAATTTAGCTAGATAGTCTTCATTCCCAAAAGTGGTTGGGTCTTTCCCCACTGATGATAAAGCCAAAATGTATTTAGAATAAGTAGTGGCTGATTCTTGGCCGGAAGGAATTGATTTTAAATGATTCAAATTAATCTTAGTTTCTCCGGCTGCAGCCAAAGCCATTGTGCTCCAGGCATCTTGAGGTTGAGATTTGAGATATTGAATTGCTCTACCAATTTGGGATTGGTCGGATTTGGAGATTGAAAAACTAAATAACCCAATGGCTATAATAAATATTGCTAAAAAAATTATTAAAATTTTCTTTCTCATAAATTAAAAAATCCCCTTTCGAGGAGGATGAATTTCCTAATCTTTATCGATTAGTTTACCCTTCCCTTTGCTCGAAGAGAATTAAGTTAAATTAATTTGGACGGCATTCTGGCTTACCAGCCTTAAAAACTGGATCACAGTTGCGGCACAGTCCCGGATTTTCACCGGTGTTTCCCATCCATTTTGAAGGTCCATTTCAATCTTACATTATCGGCTTTAGGGCTGTCAAGGGAACAAGCGGGCCCTACACCTCCTGGGGTCGGCATCCTACCCGATCAATTGTAGTATAGCAAACTATGAAACTTTATCAAGGAGTACTTCTGTTCCATCTTGTTAAGAATACCCGCAAGGCTATACAGTTA
>JASEJS010000001.1 GCA_030016765.1 Patescibacteria group bacterium | reverse complement strand
TTTGCTCAGCTTTGGGAGAAATGGGGTGAATGCATTGAGCCAGGTGGAGTGAAGGCAGAATGTAAGCAAAAAGCCAGGGAAGAAATAAAAATAGCCCTTGTTTCAGCTATTAAAACTCATAAATTTGTCAAAGAGGAGCCCAAACCATCTCTTTTGGAGAAAGCAAAATTAGCTTGGGAGAATTTAGTAAAACAAATTGAAAAGATAGAGAGGTTTGTAAAAAAGGCTAACCAAGAGGTTGAAAATGCGGTAGAAAGCGCTTTATCCCAAATAAAATCTGTTCTTTTTCAGCTCAATCCTTTTAAGGCTGCGGTTGCTCCGGCGCCAGAGAAGGTTGAGGCGCCAAAGGAAAAGGCGATAGAAGAAAAGGCGCCAGAAATAGAGAAGGAGCCGCCTTTAGTTGAAGAAAAAATAGAAGAAATTGGGAAGGTCGAAGCTCCGCAAACTCCTGGCATAGGAAGGGAGAGACCTCTTAGCTTAGAGGAAGTTCAAGAAAGGCTGGATGATATTTCAGAAAGAGTTGATATTTTAAGCGCAAAGGTGGCTAAATTAGTTGAAACTGCGACCTCGTCTATCTCAGAAGAAACATCAAAAACTGAGGGAAAAGAAGAAACAGAGCCAGAAGAATCAGAAAAAACAGTGAAAGAAAAGGAGTCAGAAGAGGTAGGACAAGAAGTAGGACAGAAATTTTGTGAGAGAATAACCGGAAGTTATCCCATTAGAAATAAAATTATTATTAATGAAGTGGCTTGGATGGGAACAGGAGAAAGCTCTAATAATGAATGGATAGAGCTTAAAAACATTTCAGGAACAGAAATCAATTTAGCAGGTTGGCAACTTTTAGATAAAGACCAACAAATTAAAATAATTTTTAATAGCCAAAATCGGGTGTTGGCTAATGGGTTTTTTCTTTTAGAGAGGAGCGATGATGAAACAGTGCCGGGAGTAGCAGCTGATTTAATTTATACTGGCTCTCTTAAAAACACTGATGAAGCCCTTTATCTTTTTGATGAAAATTGCCAGCTTCAAGATGAAGTCATAGCCTCTCCTAATTGGCTAGCTGGGGATAATAATTCAAAAAGAACAGCAGAAAGGAGGAATGATTTGAGTTGGCAAACCAGCGCTAATCCAGGAGGCACACCAAAAGCAGAAAATAGCGGAGGATATGTTGAATATTATGGTGGCGGAGGGGGAGTGTCTTCCCCACCACCCGAGGAACCGCCAACCCCTTCTTATCTAAAAATTTTAATCTCCGAAATTCAAATTGAAAGCCAGACCAGTGAAAAAGATGATTTTGTTGAGCTTTATAATCCAAATTCAGAAGATGTTGATTTGACTAATTGGTACCTTCAGAGGAAAACAAAAACTGGTAGCGATTTTTCCTCTTATGCTCCAAAAAATTTATTTTCTGGCAAAATAATTAAAAAACATGATTATTTTCTGATTGCCAATGCCTCCTCTACCTTTTCAGCTGATGCTACCACTACCCACCCTCTTACTTCAGATAATACTCTTTACTTAAAAAATCCAAATGGAGAGGTTGTTGATAAAGTTAGCTGGGGAGAGGCTCAAGATTATGAAACTGCCACCACTTCAAATCCTAAAGCTGGCGAAAGTATAGGCAGAAAATGGTCCACTACTAGCGAAAGTTATATTGATACTGATAACAATAGAGAAGATTTTGAAATTCAGGAGCCAACCCCTAAGGCAAAAAATAAACCAAAAGTGGAGCCAGAGAATCAACTGCCGATTGCCTCTTTTACTTTCTCTCCTCAAAATCCATTTATTGGTGATGAAATTTTTTTTGATGCCTCTTCATCTATTGACCGAGATGGAACCATTACCGGCTACATCTGGGATTTCGGCGATGGTAATTCCACCACTACTACTCAGGCCACAACTGCTCATTCTTACTCGACGTCGGGTTTCGAGTATTTGGTTCGACTTGTAGTGCAAGATAATCAGGGAGCAACCAGCACCACCACCAGCACAATTGAAGTAAAGGCTCACCAATTAGCCCAAAATGTAATCATCTCTGAAGTTCAAATTAAAAAGAATGAATTTGTAGAGCTTTATAATCCAACTGATCAATCTGTTTCTACTGCCGGTTGGTATTTGAGTTATTTTCCGGCGAAGCATGATTGGAATAATCCCTGGCGGATAAATATACAGTTTCCAACTACAACTATAGCTTCCTCAACTTATTTTCTTATTGGTTTAAAAGATTACTCAGTTGAAGAAGGTTATCCCGAACCAGATTGGCAACCTTCTGTTTCCACTAATCTAAATAATAAAACTGGAGCCATTGGCATTTTTTCTTGCAATCCTTCAGCTAGCACCACTGAGGCGGCTATTGGATGCAAAATTGACCTTTTCAGCTGGAGAGAAGAAAATTCAACTAGTACTTTAGTTTTTGAAGGAAGTTCATTTTTGTTTAAGGAAAGTGATTTAGTCGAAAAATCATTGCAAAGAAAGAAAAACAAAGAAGGTTTTTATATTGATGATGATAACAATTCAACTGATTTTGAGCTCAAAATTCCCTTGCCGGAAAATTCAAAAGGAGAAAAAGCCGACATTTTCCGACCAGAAAAAGTTTCTGATTTCAAAATAGATGAGGAAAATTCAGAAAATAATAAAGTAGTTTTAACTTGGTCAACTACTACTGACCCAGATACTCCTCCAGAAAATCTCTCTTACCAAATTTATTATTCAAAAGAGGAGATTACTGAAGATAATTTAAATTCTTCTTCCACTTTCTCTGCTACTACCTCAGCCACTACCCTGACTATTTCTAACCTTGATTACAATTCTACTTATCATTTTGGCATTGAAGCTTTTGATGGCTGGCATTATTCTTTACTTTCTGATATTATTTCCTATCAAACAGCAACTATTAGTACTATTGAGAGTGGCTTTACCTTAGATCCCTCTTTACCGCCTGGAACCGAGGGTAGAAAAATGGTTAGGGCCTCAAATGGAAATTTATATGTGGTTTATGCTAAACAAATTGAAGGAATATATAATGTCTTTTTGGCTAAATCAATTGATGAAGGAAAAAGTTGGACAAAAGAAGTAATAACTTCTGAATCCAGCTATAACCAAATATATCCTTCAATTGCCATTGATTCAAATGATAATCTTCATTTAGTTTGGATGGGAAAAATTTCAGCTAATGGTCCTTATCAAATCCGCTATCGGAGATATAATGGAACTTGGTCGGAAATTAAAAATCTCACAGATAATGAGAATTGGGATCAAGAAAGTCCGATAATTGCCTTAGATTCTGCTGATAATATCCACCTGGTTTGGGTGGATAAAAAATTATGTTCTTCTAGTCACGAATTAGGTTCTTTTCCTTGTCCTAAGCCTCGATATCGAAAATATAACAACAATTTGAGTTATTTTGAGGAAATAGATTTACCGGTTGGTGGTGGAAGAGGGATAGGTCATTTTTCAATGGCTATTGATAGTGAAGACAATATTCATTTGGTTTGGTGTAGTGATGTAGGGCGTGAGTCACTTTCACTTAAAATTAAATATTGGAGGCAAACAAGCACAAGCTCTGAAGAATTGGGTAACGGGTCTAGAGCTTCAATTGCTATAGATAAGGATGGTCATTTGCATGTGGTTTGGGAGGAGCAGTGTGGTTGCCATATTTCATATAAAAAGTATACTAATTCTTGGAGTGAAAGATACCAGATTTTGGAATCAGACATTGACACTACCATAGCCTTTCCTTCAATTGCCTTAGATGCTAATGGCCATATTTATGTAGTCTGCTCTCGTTTCTCTAAGTCAGATGACAAATGGCATATTTATCTCAGAAAATATACAGATGCATGGCAATCAATTGAAAGTTTAGAGGCAATTAATGACCAGAATTTCCCTAATTCTCTCTGGTCCTTTTATCCCATAATTTCTGGAATTAAAACCAATCAACCCAAAAAAGGATATCTCTTTATCTATTATGAAGGAGAGGATTTAAAGTTTTTTGCCAGCCATGATTTAACTTGGGAATAAAATTATGAACTCCAATTTACCCGCCACCCAAATAAACAACCCATCCCTCCTTAATAAGGAGTTGCTTATTCAACTTACCAACAATCTTTATCACCTTACTTTGCTTTTCCCTAAAAAGGAGCCTTTGAGATATAAAATGAGGGAATTGGCCGATGAAATTTTAGTTAATTTTTATAAAGAGCAAAATCCAGAAATTTCAAAAAATTTAGAAATTCTTGATAGCTTTTTTGAATTAGCTAAAAAACAAAATTGGGTAAGTCCTTCTAAGATTTCTGAGATCCAAGAAGAATATGGTAAAATAAGAAAAGAATTAAAAAAGCTTGATGAGGTCAAATTTCATAGAGAGAGAATAAAGGAGGTAGCTGAAATCTCAAGAGAGAAGATATTTGCTCAAGAAGGATTAGGAGAATCTTTTCAGAGAAATTTCTCAGTTGGCATTCAAAAAAATACTCGGCAAGAGAAAATATTGGATTTTCTAAAAAAGAAAGGCAAAGTTCAGATTTGGGAAGTTAAGGAAATTTTTCCTGAAGTAACTAAAAGAACTCTGAGAAGAGACTTTAAGCAATTGGTTAAGCAGGGATTAATTGAGAGAATAGGAGAGAAAAATGAAACCTTTTATCAGCTTCCTCCAAATTACGAATCAAAGCCGATTACGAATAAAGGTAGGACATTGTCCTAGGTCAAATTATTTTTAGTTGTAATTAGGCGAGTGCTTATGACAAATCGCTGGAGAAAAGAATTTGGCAAAATTTACGATCAGTATATAGATAAAATATATCGTTTTATTTTTTTAAAGGTCAATTCCCAAGAAATAGCTGAAGATTTAACTTCAGAAACTTTTTTAAAGGGCTGGGAGGCCTATAAAAATCAAAAATCAAAAATCAAAAATCAAAAAGAAATTGAAAATCTCCAGGCTTTTTTATATCAAATTGCCCGGAATTTAGTTATTGATTATTATCGAAAAAAGGGTAAAACCCAGATAATTTCAGCTGACCAAGTGAAAATTATTGATCCGAAAACAAATTTAGAGGAAAAAGCAGCAGTAAACTCAGAGGTTGAGAATATTAAAACCGCTTTGGCTAATCTCAAAGAAGAATATCAGAATGTAATTATTTGGCACTACTTAGACGACCTTTCTATCTCTGAAATAGCTAAAATGTTAAATAAATCCGAAGAGACAGCGAGGGTAATGCTCCATCGAGCCTTGAAAATTTTAAAAAATAAACTCAATCAAGATGTTTAAGCCTAGTTTACTCAACGCGGGTTTCGAATACTCAACGTCGGGTTTCGAGTAGAGTTTGAGTAGAGGTATTCCTCTTTAAATATTCATCAACTTGGCAAACGGCCGTTGATAAAGTTGGTGAATTTATTTTTCCTTTATTAGTGTAATATTTTGGGGAGTTTTTCGTCATAGTTATA
This sequence comes from Patescibacteria group bacterium, assembly GCA_030016765.1. Classification (GTDB taxonomy): domain Bacteria; phylum Patescibacteriota; class Minisyncoccia; order Minisyncoccales; family JASEJS01; genus JASEJS01. The sequence continues at coordinate 26,282 of JASEJS010000001.1, read as the reverse complement.
GTGATGACTGAAGCCGAGTTAGTTAATAAAATTCGGAAACTGCGACAAATTAAGCCCAGCTCAGATTGGGTTGCTTTGACTAAAAGCCAGATTTTGGGTGAGGAGCCAAAAGTATTATTTTTCCCGTTTTTCAAGCCAGCTAAAGCTGGCTTAATTAGTGTTTTAATTCTTTTCGGCCTTTTCGCTTTTAGCCAAAATTCTCTACCTGGTGATTTTTTATATCCAATCAAAAAGATTACAGAAAAGAGCCAGGCAGTTTTTGTTCCTGAAGCAGAAAAACCAAAAGTCCAATTAGAATTAACTAATAAAAGATTAGAAGAATTGGCAGAAATCGCTGAAACCAATCAGGTAAGGAAATTACCAGCAGCGGTTGAAGAATATCAAACTAATGTTTCAGAAGCTGCCAAGAGCCTTGAGAAAATAAAAGAACCTGAAAAAGCTAAAGAGGTAGTAGTTGAAATTAAAAAATTGGAAGAAAATAAACAAAAAGTAGAAAAAGTTTTGGCAACAAAAATAGATTCTGAAAAAGAAGGCGATTCTGTTCAAGGATTATATAAAACTCCAGCCGAAGTCCTCATCGAAGACTTAGAAAAAAGAACCCTTTCTGAAGAAGATCAAAAAATTTTAGAAGAGGCGAAAGAACTTTATCAGGCTGGAAAGTATTCTGAAGCCCTGGAAAAAATCTGGATTTTGAGTCAAAATAAATAATATGGCGAAGAAAAAAATTACCTTAGAAGATTTAGCTGGGATGATTGCCAAAGGTTTTAATGAGAATACCGAACAGCATCGGCAGATTTTAGGCATATTGGATAAACACGCAGTAATGTTAGTAGATCATAGTGAAAGATTAAAGAGAATAGAAAAAAAGTTAGAAGGTATAGTTTATCGAAACGAATTTGAGGAGTTAAAAGCCCGGGTTGAAGAAATTGAAAAAATTTTAGCGATGAAAAAGAAATAATGAAGAGAGTCGCGGTTTCGTGGCCTAAAATATGAGGTCTCCAAAATTGCGAAGCAATTTTGGAGAGAAGCGACACCGCGCCGAATGAATATTTCTTAAATTGCCTTCGCAATTTAAGGATAATATGAGGCGCGGATGGCGCGAAGTCGCGAAATAAAGGTCGACGCGACAGAAATAAATATTAATTAATAATTACTGATTATTAAATGTCTGGTTTAGTAAAAAGGATTGTAGGTGTAATTGGTGGTTTGGCTTTGAGTGTTATTCTGGTTAGTCTAGCAACAGCGGCAGTAGTAGCTAATAAAGCCACAGAATCAGACTGTAAGGCAGCAGGTTATTATTGGTACAAAGATACTTGTTATGATAATCAGGTAGAAGCTCTCCAAGCTCAGGTTGCTGATTTAACTGCTACCTTAACTGCTCTTCAACAGCAATTGGTTAAACTTCAAGCTGGAAAAGCGCCAGCAGGTCCTGCTATAACAGGTTGCACCATTACTTCTTTTGATCGCGATCTAAAGCAAGGAATGATTGGAGATGATGTTAAATGTTTACAGATTGTTTTAAACTCAGATTCCGCCACTCAGGTATCTTCTGAAGGTCCAGGTTCTCCTGGCAATGAAACTACCTACTTTGGTCCTTTGACCAAGGCGGCAGTTATTAAATTCCAGGAGAAATATGCAGCTGATGTCTTGACCCCAATTGGCTTGACAGCTGGAACTGGTTTTGTTGGAGCAAAAACCAGAGCTAAGTTGAATAGCCTCTTAGCTGTCGCACCTTCACCAAAAAAATGCCAAACTGATGCTGACTGTGATACCGGTTATAAATGCGTAGAAGGAAGTTGTGTCAAGAAATCAGCAGCAGAAATAACTACTAAGGCTGAATGTACTGCCGTAGGTTATTATTGGTATGATGAAGCTTGTAATGAAAAAGAAAAAGTTGTTCCTAAAGAGCCTACTGCTAGTTTAGCCCCGGATACTCCAGCTGCTGCGGTAGTAGCAAAAGGTGCGCAGGATTTAATCTTTACCAAGATTAAATTCACTGCTGCCGCCAAAGATTTGACTATTTCTAGCATCACTGTGACCCGGAGCGGTGTGTCTGAAGATAATGATGTAACTAACATCAAGCTTTACGATGGAACCATCAAGCTTGGCGCAACCCAGGTTCTTAATGTTTCCACTCATTCAGCGACTTTCTCTGGTCTAAACTGGACCATTCCAGTTGGCGAGAGCAGAGTTTTAACCATTAAGGGAACCATTGACAGGACCAATGCTGATCCTGGAAACACCATCAAACTGGGAATTGCGGAAGCTGGACATATTGTGGCTACAGAAGCCATTACTGGTGAATTTCCTCTTTATGGATACGCCAAGACTGTGGCCTCTCTCTCTGCTGGTAAAGCAACCACCACCGATGCCACTCCTGGAGATACTTATGTTCTTATTGGTGCTACTGAACAGCTCTTGAATACTTTCAGATTTCAGGTGGATGACACAGAGAGTGCTCAATTGACCAATTTAACTCTTACCCTAAAAGGAACCTGCGCAGACACCGATGTTAAAAACATCAAACTTTTCTGGGGTGGTGCCCAAGTTGGTGAGACTGTACCAGAGGTAGATGCTAATTCCCAGGCTTCTTTTGATCTAAGCAAAGCCAATGTCAGAATTCTAAAATCAAGCTATGAAGACATCTCAGTCTATGCTGACATTAAAGCTGATGTAGCAGTAGATGCTGGTGATACTGCTTATTTTGTCATTGACGAGGCAGACGATGTTTCTATTCTTGGTCAGAGCTCAGGAGGATTCCTTGAGGTCAAGGCTTCCAGCTGGCCAGTTAGTGCTGGTTACGAAGTCACCTTTAAGACCGGTCAGCTGAAGGTAACCCTTGATCCAACTCTTAATCCTTCTGACGCAGAATATGTCAAAGGTTCAAAGCAGAGAGTCTGGGGAGCTTATAGATTCTCTACCAGCGGCTCTATGGAAGGAGTGAAGATTGAGAGGATAAAGTTCACTAAAGCTGCCAGCGCTGGTACTGTGATCACTGACACTGAGCTTTCCAACATCAAGGCTTATGTTGGTGATAATGTTGTAGCTGGTCCAGCCAGTTTCTCTTCTGGTGTAGTAACTTTAATCTTCTCTCCAACCTTTGACATTCCCAAAGGACAAAATAAGACCTTGGTCTTAAAAGGAGACATTTCTGGAGCTGCTGTTAAAGATCATCAGGCAGGTCTTTACATTAATGCTAAGACCGACCTAACGATGAAGGGCCTAGAGTCTGATATTGAAGTTCCGCTTGATCAGATCGACATTAGTGCTGTGGACACCATTGGTGAAGTTTCCGAGCACAAGGTTTTAGATAAAGGCACTTTGTCTGTTGATGCAACTGGAATTAGTTTGACCAATGTCAGCCCTGGTACTGAAGATTTTGTTTTTGCTAAATTCACCTTTACTGCTGGTTCAGGTGAGGATGTTCTGATCTCAAAGATTACCATCAAAGATGCTACTGGTACCAATGCCATTGCCTCTGATCTAAGTAGCATCGAGATCTTTGATGGTGAGACTAAACTTGGGGCTACTGTAAATGAATTTACTCCTGTCAGTGGTGGTGGTACAGCCACTTTCTATCCAAACTGGACCATTCCAGCTGGGAGAGTAAAGACCTTAACTGTTAAAGCTGATGTTGACACTGGAATTAGTGTTCAATCAACCGGAGAGACCCATCGGTTTGAAATTAATGCAGCTTCAGATCTCACTGTCAAAGGAGTAACCTCTGCAGAAACCATTGCTGCTGGTGGCACCTTCCCAGTCCAGGCAATTCCTTTAGCTGTAACCATTGTTGAAGGTTCTCTTACTGTTAATATTGCTGATACTCCAGTTGCCTCAACCTACATTAAAGGCGAAACTGATGCCCATGTTGCTACCATTTATCTCAAAGCAGGTCCTGCTGAAGATGTGAAAGTAACTTACTTGAAGCTTAATGTAGCAACAAGCACTGCAGCTGGTGCAAGTCCGGCGAGCACTAAGGTGGCTAATCTGAGACTCTACAAAGGAGCAACTCAGATTGGAAGCACAATAACTTCATTAGTTGATGGTGCTTCAGGGGATTACTGTGAATTCAAGAACATCGAGAATCTAACTATTGCCAAAGGAACCACTGCTGCCATTGATGTGAAAGTGAAAGTTGCTGATTATGATACTGCCAATAATTACTACTTTGGAATCGCAGCTGATGGAGATGTGAGAGGAATCGGTGTGAGTTCAGGAAAGGATATCAGCTCAACTGGCAGCGGCTGGGGTAAGGCAATGACCTTTAGTCAGACTGGTCAGCTTTATGTCTGGACCAAGTCGACCTACACTCCAGGAGAGGCAATCCATGCTCTAGGAACCACTGGAGCTGAAGTAGATGTGCTAAAGTGGAAGGCAAAAGCAATAAATGAAGGTGTAATGATTGCAAATTTGGTCTTTGATGTGGTTGATGAAAGTGGAGGTACTACTAATGTGACCACATCCGATTTTGCCAGCGCCCAGGTTTATCTTGCTGGAAGCGCAGTTGGTCCAGTTGCCTATCCTGAAACTGTTGGTAATGGTAATGCCTTCTTTACCTTTACCTTTGTTGAACCCCCAGTGATTGCCAAAAATACTGTTGCTGAGTTTGCTCTAAGAGTTAAAATTAATGGTATTGATGCTGGAGCATTCAGCGGCCATGCAGCAAAATTTGGAATTCATGCTTCCACCACTGACAGCATTGTGGCAAAAGGAGCAGCATCTAGCCAGACTGTTACAGTAGCAGATGAGGATGGCTCAGGTTGGACTGAAATAGTTGGAAATGCTCAGATTTTGAGAAAGAGTGTTCCCACTATCAATCTTGCTGCTGATACTCCTTCTGGTACTTTGTTACCTGGTGCAAAGACCCCTGTTCTTAAATTCACTGTAAAGGCTAATGCTGGAGATGTTGATTTGGCTGTGATCACTGTTAAGCCTTACATGAATGGCGATGTCACTGGAGGAGATGGTATTCACTTCTACAATCCAGATGGAAGTTTGAACGTTAGCATCTTAAATGCTGCGATGACTACTACGAGTGATACTTTCTCTACCACTACCGCTGATCAATATATTGATCTAGGTAATGTGTTTGGAGCTCTTCCAGCCGGAAAGGTTGCTGCTGATTACTTCCAGGTGGGAGAAATAGTGGATATTGATTTAGAGACTGATACCGATGTTTCAGACGCGGTGGTTGATTATGCTAGTACCACTGGTGACACCATCAGCCTAAATACCACGGTCAATACTCCTTCCGGAGCTCAGGGAATTACCATTGCACCCTCTGGTTACAAATCTGGCTATCAGTTCAAGCTTGATATTACTGACTATCCCATTTCTGCAGGCGATACTGTAACCTTTACCATCAAAGCTGATACCACCAATGCTACTGATGACTTTGCCTACCACTTGGATGTTACCAAAGATAATGACACCAGCTTGGTGAGTAATACCTCTTGTCAAAGGGATTGGGATTGGTGCTGGTATGATGGAAAGAAATACACCAATGCCTACAAAGTTAAGGAACTGCCTTTAACTGGTAAAACTCTCAGCGAATAAGCTACTAATCGATTTAATTTTTGTCTTTCCTTGTGGACACCGAAAAGCCGCTCCTTAATGGAGCGGTTTTCGGTTCGCTGAGATGACGTTGATATAAATGCTGATAAAACGCTGAAAGTTGTTTTAATTTTAATATTTGGTTATAATGTAGAAATAAAAAAGAATGTCTAAAAATCTTAAACTAATTTTTATTGGAGTAGTATTTCTAGCAATCCCTCTTTTTGCGCACGCCGACATTCAAGGTCAGCAGGAGACTTTTAACATTGACTCTTCCTATGATATAGAAAATCGAAATCAACTTATGGCAACTTTGAGGAAAATTACGGATCATCTCTATTTTTACATCGATGATGCCTGGTGGCAGAAGTTGAGCTCCAGCCAAAAAGAAAAAATTGATCAAGCTCTAACTGATCTTGGCTATGAATTTCAAAATAAAATTTATCCGATTTTGACTTCTACTTTTGGTTCAGAATGGAAGCCAGGAATTGATAATGATGAAAGAATTACTATTTTAATTCATGAAATGATTGAAGAAGCTGGTGGCTATTTTAATTCAGGAGATGAGTATTCTAAAGCTCAAAATCCAAAATCTAATCAAAGAGAGATGGTTTATTTAAATGCTCAGCATCTTGATAAGCCGAATATCAAAAGTTCTTTAGCTCATGAGTTTTTGCATTTAATTACTTTTAATCAAAAAGAAAAAAAGCAGAAAGTTTCTGAGGAAATTTGGCTGAATGAAGCCCGATCTGAATATGCTCCAACCTTACTTGGTTATGATCAAATTTTTGAAGGTAGCAATCTTCAGATGAGAATAAATAATTTTATCGATAAGCCCTATGATTCTTTAACCGAATGGCAAAACCTTCGTTATGACTATGGGGTGATCAACCTTTTTATCCAATATTTAGTTGATCATTATGGAGTTGAAATTTTAGTTGATTCTTTAAAATCTCCCTTAATTGGAATTCCTTCTATAAATGAAGCTTTAGCTAAAAGAGGTTTTGAGCAAGATTTTTCTCAAATTTTTACTGATTGGACAATCGCTGTTTTGGTTAATAATTGTTCTTTGGGTCCGAGATACTGCTACTTAAATAAAAATTTAAAGGATTTCCGAGTTATTCCCACAACTAATTTCCTTCCAATGTTAGGGGAGGGAAAGCTCTCTGTGACTTATGCTACTCCAAATTGGACTGGCAATTGGCATAAGATCATTGGCGGCAAAGGAATTTTAGAGCTTGAATTTGATGGCCAAGACGAGGTTAATTTTAAAGTTCCCTATGTTCTTTGTCTAAATTCCGAGCAGTGTTCAATTGATTTTTTATCTCTAGACAAAGAGCAAAAAGGCAAAATTACCATTTCTGATTTTGGAGAAAAATATACCTCTTTAACCATCATTCCATCTCTTCAGACCAAAATCTCGGGTTTCAATGGCTTTGAGCCAAGCTACTCTTTTTCTTGGCAAGCTTCAATTAAGGAACCCGAAGAAATAGCTAAAAAAAGGCTTATCGAAAACCTACTAGCTCGCATTGCTGAACTTCAGGCAGAAATATCTCGACTCCAGGCTCAAATCAATGCTATTTTAGCTGAAAGAGGTTGGCTGATTTCCTGCCAAAAATTGGAAAACAATCTTTATTACGGCTTAGTGAATAATGCTGATGTTCGCTGCCTTCAGGAATTTCTGAGAGTCCAGGGTCCAGAAATTTATCCTGAAGGTCTAGTAACTGGAAATTTTCTTTCTTTAACTCAAACTGCTGTTATTCGTTTCCAAGAGAAATATGCTACGGAAATTTTGACCCCTCTTGGTTTAAAAAGAGGAACAGGGTATGTTGGTCCTGCCACTCGAGCCAAAATTAATGAACTTATTAGTTTTTGGGAGACTGGGAGCTAAAAACCTTTAAACTAATAACCATACTGGCTACCGGTCCTTTTACCTCAAACCTTAATATGGCTAAGATGGATTTTCTTAAAAAGAATTTAGTTATCTTTGATTTAGAACAAACTCCAACTTTATTTAAAAGGAAATCGAGGTTTAAAGGGGGCTGTGGATAACTCCCTATTTTTTTCTTGACATTATGTGGTAAAATAAAATTAGAAAAAAGTTATCCACAGCCTCGTGAAAATAAAAATAAGCGAGCTGTTGAAATCTATGAGAAGAATTTCTTTAATAATTTTGGGATCCTTAATTTTATTTCCCAATTTAATTTTTGCTCAAAGCTATAATTTTGAGCGAGATCTTTATTATGGCTTAACTAATGATCCAGATGTAAAAGCTCTTCAGGAGGTTTTAGATAAAGAGGGATGTTTTGACTGGCCAGAATATACTGGAAATTTTTATTCAATAACTCTAGCTGGAGTTAAATGCTTTCAGGAAAAATATGGGATTTCGGCTACTGGTTATGTTGGTCCTTCAACCAGAGCTAAGCTGAATGAACTTTATGGTCAGAAAAAGGAAGTGACAAAGGAAGCCGTTCCGGAGGTAGCTGTTCCGCAAGTTCAACCCTCTTCTTTAAATCAGACCGTAACTGGCGATCTCGTTGTAACTGGAAATATCAAAGCCTCCCGACTCTATCAGGAAGATCATGATCTTGTTATTAATACCCTTGGTTCAGGAAACATTATTTTGTCAGCAGCTAAGGGTTTTCATTTGCTAGGCAATCAAATCATAATGGATTCGACTAATAATTTAAACCCCTTAATTTATATCTCCGATCCCTTAAAAATCGATGGCTCAATTACTCAAACTGGTTCAGGCCAGGTCAGTTTTTCAGGAAATGTTGATGCACAATCTGGACTCGATGTCACTGGAGGAGATTTCACTGTGGGAGGAACTAAATTTGTAGTGGGGGTAAATACTGGTAATATTACTACTGCTGGTAATTTGAGTGTTTCAGGAGATTTAACTATTTCTGGAAACAAGATTCTTTCGGGAAACGAAACTATCACCGGTAGCCTTACTGTAAAAGCTACTACCACTTTAGGTGATGCTAGCACTGATAACATTGTCTTTACTGCTGGAGCTGGCTCTAATTTAGACATGAAAAATTATCTCTTACTTAACATCGGAGCAGCTGGAACTGACTTTACTTCGGGAGGTGGTCTAACTTTAGCTGATGATCTAACTGTCAATGGCGGTAATCTCAATTTTGGAGCAGATACTACTATCGGAGATGGAGGGGATCTTATTATCCTTTCTTTAAAAGACAATGTTACAGCTGCCTTGGATATTAAAGAAGGGACAAATTCTTATTTGACAGTAGTTACTACTGACGGAGGAGAGAAAATTACTTTGGCTAAAAATGTAGATGCCACAGCTGGACTGGATGTTACTGGAGCTTCCCTAACTGTGGGAGGATCTAATTTTACAGTTGATACTTCAGGGAATGTCTCAGTTAGTGGTACTACAAATCTAGCCACCACTACCATTAGCGGAGCCGGAACTTATTTAGATGTTCAGTCTGAAATTAAGAATACTGCTGGAGATTTATCAATAAATGATAATGTAGTGGTTTCTGGTACTTCAGATCTTCAGGGAAATGTCTTTGATTCGGGTGGAAATCTGACTTTTGCTGATGCTACTGACATAACTGGTACTCTAACTGCTACTACAACTCAAATTACAGTTAATACTGGATCAACTGCTCTGACCGTTCGTCAAGACGGCACTGGCAACATTTTTGAAGCAAAAGATGGAGCTACCACAATCTTCACCATTGCTGATGGAGGCAATGTAACTGTTAGCAAAGATTTAACAGTTTCTGGTTTAACTTCTCTTGCCACCACTACCATTAGCGGAGCCGGAACTTATTTAGATGTTCAGTCTGAAATTAAGAACACTGCTGGAGATTTATCAATAAATGACAATCTCATTGTTAGTGCCACAACTTCTACTTTCAAGCTTCGCGTTGGTGACGGAACAACTATTTCCAAAGTTCTTTTCGGAACCTGCTCAGTTGATCCACCTGCTATCGCAGCTGATTATGGTAAAGGTTATGGCAATTGTGCTGCTTCGGGTGTTTTAACCACAGACAAAAACGTTATTGTTACTCCACCTTATGATTTTGCTTCAGGTTCGGCAACAAGATGGTTAATCTTTAATGGAGCAAACGCTTCCTCAACTGCTGATGGCTATATTAATATTGGACTTGTCAATGCTTCAACCACCGCTGCCATCGATGGTGGTGCTGAGACTTGGAGCTGGATGGTAATACGATAGAGCACGATAATTTAAAAGCCTGATCGCATTTTATTTTTTAGCAATTGGGGTAGATTATATTTGACGCAAATATTTCTAACAGGTCGGATTTAGCGATAGATTTTTATTAATTTAGACTATTATTACTTGAATCAAAATTTAAAAAATTTAAAAATTGTTCTCATACTAATTTCCTTCTCTAAATTGGTGAAGGTATTTTAAGCTATACCAATTCTACTTATTTGAAAGCCGAAATCGCCAGAGTTCAGGCTCAAATTAATACTATTTTAGCTGAAAGAAATCAGTTTCTTGCCAAAAATTTTTAAAAGCCCAGGAGTCTGAGATTTATCCAGAAGGACTGGTTACTGGAAATTTCCTTTCTTTAACCAAAGCTGCCGTTATTCGATTTCAGGAAAAATATGCTTCAGAAATTTTAGCTCCTTTGGGCCTGGAGAAGGGAACTGGCTTTGTGGGTCCAATGACCCCGAGCCAAACTAAATCAACTTTTACAAAAATGACATTCTTAAAATAATAATTTACTAACTTAGCAAACGGCCGTTTGTTAAGTTGATAGATTTTGGGATATGAAAAGAGAATTGAGAGAGAAAATTTTAAAAATTAGCTGTGAAATTTTAGCTACCCCCTATTGATCTGGTCTTATTTACTTTAGCAATGATGGGAGAAATTGGCCTTTCAGGAAATTACTCAATGAGAGGTCTCTTCGCTAAATTAGATAAGTTAGTATTTACTAATAAAGATAGAATAATAAGGGACGCAATCTATCGAGGAAAACAACGAGGATGGATTAAAGAAGATTTTACCTTAACCAAAGAAGGAAAGGAAAGAATCTTTCGTCTTATTCCTCAATTTTTTCCGCCAAAGCATTGGGATGGTCAATGGTATTTAGCTGTTTTTGATATTCCAGAAAAAATGCGCAGAAAAAGAGATATCTTAAGAGAAAATTTAAAAAAATTGGGTTTTGGTCAGCTCCAACAAAGCATCTGGATTTCGGCAGTAAATTATTTAGGAAATGTGGAAGAGATTATTAAATTTTATCAGCTTCAAGATTTTGTAATTTTGGCTCAGACTGATAAATTGGGAAAGGAAACCTCAAAAGTTTTAGCCAATCGAATTTGGAAATTAGAGAAAATAAATCGATCTTATATTAAATTTATTGATCAATGGCAAGAAGCTGGGAAAGAGGAGAAATTTTGGCTTCTGTTTAAATATTTCAACATTTTAAGAAAAGATCCTCAATTACCTTTAGAACTTTTGCCAAACAATTGGCAGGGAATAAAAGCTCATCAACTCATAAAGAAATACCTTAAAGACAAAAAACTTTAAATCTTTCAAGTCGATAAACGGCCGTTGCTTAAGTTGGTGAATTTGGTCCGTTCTTTTTTTAGTGCTCTTTCTGGATCAAATTAACTTTTTTGACATCCTTTTGGGATTGCTTATCATAGAAATATGAAATACTTAGTCATTGGTGGGGCAGGTTTTATTGGCTCTAACTTGGCAGAAGATTTAGTTAAAAGAGGCCACAAAGTGATAGTGGTGGATAATCTTTCTACTGGCAGTTTAGATAATCTTTCTAATGTCAAAAATAAGATAAAATTTATTGAAGTTCCGGCAATGAAAGTTTTGGAATTGAAAGAATTAAAAAATTTAGATGGCATTTTTCATTTAGGAATACCTTCAACTACTACTTTGTATCGAAATAATCGAGAATTAGTTGGGATATCCCTTCAAGAATTTGTAAAAGTTTTAGAGTTAGCTAAAAGAGAAAATTGTAAGCTAATTTATGCTTCCTCTTCCTCTATTTATAATGGAAATCCCCTTCCCTTTTCTGAAGATATGGAAATTAAGGTAACTGATTTTTATACCGAAGCTCGCTATCTTATGGAAAGATTGGCCAAACTTTATTATGATTTCTACCAAGTTAAATCAATTGGCTTGAGATTATTTTCAGTTTATGGGCCAAAAGAGAAAGCAAAGAAAAATTTCGCCAATCTTGGTAGTCAATTCTTATGGGATATAAAAGCAGGAAGAAGACCTTTAATTTATGGCAATGGCAGCCAAACCAGAGATTTTGTTTATGTTGATGATGTCATCAGAGGTTTTATTGCCGGCATGAACTCAGAGATTGACTGCGATATTTTTAATTTAGGTAGTGGTAAATGTTATAGCTTAAATGAATTAGTTGAAATTTTGAATAAAATTTTAGGAAAAAATATAAAGCCTGTCTATCAAAAAAATCCAATTAAAAATTATGTAAAAGAGACTTTAGCAGATACTACTAAAGTAAAAAAAGTACTTGGTTGGTCAGCTAAAATTTCCTTAGAAGAAGGAATTAAAAAACTCCTATAATTGGTTTAAATCTTTTTGAAAAAATAAAGCACTAATCCTCCGTTGAAAATTTGGGAAATCAAAATAGCGAAAATTGCTCCCCAAATTCCATAAAAAGGAATTAAAACTAAAAATAAAATTATCTGTAAAAAAGGAGTGGCAAATTGAATGATATAAAGTTCCTTCTTTTTCATTTCAGCTACTAAAGAAGTTCCTAAAAGACTGAAAGGAGCTAAAATTAAGATTAAAGAAAGGACCTGAAAATAGGGGATAGATTCTGAATAAGCTGGAAATAAAATTTTATAAAGATAAGGAGAAATTAAAATAAAAAATAGAGCAAAAGGAATAGAGAAAAAAAAGAGTTTTAGAAATTTTTCAAAAATTCCTTTTTTTATTTCTTTGAGATTTTTTTCACTCAATTTAGGCAAGGCTAAAGGGAAAATGGGAATCAATTCTCTAATCCTTAAAATCGGAATTTGGGCAAAAGAATAAATTGCTACGGCAACAGATCCTAAAAAATGCCAAATAATAATCTTATCAATTCCTTCTCCCAACAAAACAGCAGACCCCATTAGAGTTAAATGTTTTCCAAAAGAAACGGTTTCTTTTTCCTCATTTTGATTAGATATTTTTCTCAAAGTAAGTTTAAAAAAAATTGCTCCAAAAAGAGTTTGGGCTAAAAAATAAACAAAGACAATTAAAATCAAATTATCAGTTAAAAAAATGACTGGAATCAAAACTAAAGTTATTAGAAGATAATATAAAATTAAATACTGGCTTTGGATATCAAATCTTTTTTTCCCTTGCCAAAAATATAAAAATAGGCTAAAAGTATTATAGAAAGGAAGAAAAATACCAGCAATTAAAAAAGAAATTCCCAAAGGAAAATTTTGATAAAAAAAATACCAAATAGAAATAATAAAGCAAATTCCACTGCCAATTAAAGCCCAAAAAAATTTACTTTTAGCACAAGGAAAAATCATTTTCTCATATCCTTTAGCTACTGCCCTAATTAAAGCTGTATCCATTCCTGGTAAGGTAAAAATAGCTAAAATTCCCATAACAGAAAGAATATATCTATAGGCTCCATAAGTTTCCTTTGAGACTAAATTAGCAAAAGCTGCCATTGTCCCTAAAGTAATTAAAAAAATACAAATCCTGCCAAGGAGCCACCAAAATCCCCCTTTAGCTACATAAACCATGTCAATTTCAATATATTTTTCCATCCATTTTAAAAATTGATAAAGTCTCTGCTTAAAATTCATGTTTTTTATTTTATCAATAAAAGCCCTTTTTTAAAAGCTAATTATAAAAAAAGAATTATTTTTTGATAATTTAGAAGATGCTTATTTTACCTCCAGATATTTTCCAAAAACTTTCACCCAAAATGGTGTTAGCCAATTGATTGAAAATTCTTAAAGATTTTTTGAAATTGACTGAAGAAATTACCAAAGAGAGATTCTTCAAATGACCAAAACTTTTACTCAAATTTTAAAAGAGGTCTGGGAAGAAAAAAGAGATATTTCGAGAATTATAAATTTTATTGCCAAAAAATTAAAAAAGAAGCCAAAGATATTTTGGGTTCTGTAGAAGTTTTAGTTTTTGGCTCGATTGTAAAAGGAAAGTTTAGTCCCCAAAGCGATATTGATGTCTTAATCATTTCGGAAAACTTGCCAGAAAACCAAACAAAAAGAGATGAAATCAGAACTAAAATTAAAGGGGCCATTGACCCTTTTTCTCCTTTTCAAATTTATTTAGCCACTCCCAAAGAATACCAAAATTGGTATCAAAAATTCCTAAAAGAAGATTTTGAAAAAATTTAGTTTTTTAAACCAATATGAACCCTCTTGATATCCTTTGATAGGTATGTTAATATTAATCTATGCCAGAAATAAAGCCAGATCAAGTCTACACCCCAAAAGAAGTCCGGGATTTCTTGAAAATAAGCGAAAGCACTTTAAAGAGATTTTTGAAAAAGGAAATAATCAAAGCCTACAAAATTGGCCGGCAATATCGGATTTGGGGAAGCGAAATTTTAAGATTAGTCTCACCAGAAGTTTATCAGGTTTATAAAAAAGTTAAAGAAAAAACTAAAAACACCATTGAAAGATGGTAATTTTTTGTTTATGTTCAAAAGATTTAAAAAAGTTGGAATTGTTGGTGTAGGCATGGTTGGAGGAGCTCTCCGGCGCTATTTTGAAAAAAAAGAAGGACTAGAACTTTTTTTGTATGACAAAGGGAAAAATTTGGGATCTCCAGAAGAAGTCAATCAGGCAGAAATAGTTTTTATCTGTGTTCCTACTCCTTATCTAAAAAATGGCAAAGGTTTTGATTTATCTTCTGTTGAAGAGGCAATGAGCATTCTTCGAGGAGAAAAAATAGTGGTAATGAAGTCAACTGTTTTACCAGGAACCACTGAAATGCTTCAAAAAAAGTATCCTCAACATAAACTTTTAATGAATCCTGAATTTTTAACTGAAGAGACTGCTGATCAGGATATGTGCTATCCGGATAGACAAATTATTGGTTATACAAAAAAAAGCTACAATGTTGCTCGGGATGTATTACAGCTTTTGCCTTTGGCTCCCTTTGAAAGAATTTTACCTGCTACCGAAGCTGAAATGGTCAAGTATTTTGGCAATACTTGGTTTTCAGTCAAAGTTATCTTTGCTAATCAGATTTACGACCTTTGCCAAAAGTTAGGAATTGATTATGACCGAGTGGTTGAAGCAGCTGCTGCTGACAAAAGAATTGGTAGGACTCATCTCAATGTTTGGCATAAAGGTTATAGGGGTTATGGTGGAAAATGTCTTTTCAAAGACATGAAAGCATTTATCCAATTTGCTGATAAGCAAGGAATAGATCTTAAACTTCACAAAATTGTTGACGCCATTAATGAAGAGCTATTGCGAAATCAAGGCATTGATGATCCTGAGAAAGCAGGTTTGAGAAAAGAGTTTTAATAATATATGGCAAAATGTCTAGTTACCGGCGGAGCCGGATTTATTGGTTCTCATCTTGTCGATGCTTTGATTGAAAGAGGAGATGAGGTTTTAATTATCGATAATTTAAGCACCGGCAAAAGAGAGTACCTAAATCCTAAAGCCAAATTTTTTGAGGTTGATCTTCGTGATTTTGAAAAAATTCGCCCTTTATTTGAAGGAGTTGATTTTGTTTTTCATCAGGCTGCCCTGCCTCGGATTCCTCTATCAATTGAAAAACCAGCAGAAACCAATGAAGTCAATATTAAAGGAACTTTAAATGCTTTAATAGCTTCAAAAGAAGCTAAGGTTAAAAAATTTATCTATGCTTCTTCATCTTCAGTTCTGGGTGGCAATGTCACACTTCCAATGAGAGAGGATGCTCCTTGTCAACCATTAAATCCCTATGCTTTGCAAAAATATGTTGGTGAACTTTATTGCAAAGTTTTTTCTGAAATTTATGGTCTTCCCACTATTTGTTTAAGGTACTTTAATGTCTATGGACCTCGCCAACCGAGGGAAGGCTGCTATGTACCAGTCATCGGAGTTTTTTTAACCCAAAAAACTCAAGGTCAACCTTTGACTATCACCGGAGATGGAGAACAAACTCGGGACTTCACCCATGTTTTTGATGTGGTCAGAGCTAATATTTTAGCCATGGAATCAGACAAGGTGGGCAAGGGAGAAGTTATCAATATTGGAGCAGGCAGAAATTATAGCATTAATCAAATTGCAAAGATGATCGGAGGTAAAGCCATTTATATTCCTCCCCGGCCAGGAGAAATGCGCCATACCTTAGCTGACATTTCTAAAGCTAAAAAATTGCTTGGCTGGCAGCCAAAAATAAAGTTAAAAGAGGGCATTAAAAACCTTTTGGAAGATGCCTAAAAAAACCATCTTAATTACTGGTGGAGCTGGTTTTATTGGTACTCATTTAGCTGAGAAACTTTTAAAAAGTGGAGAGGAAGTTTTTGTTATTGATAATCTTTCAACTGGAAGCCTAAAAAATATTGCTCATTTGAAAAAGAATAAAAAATTTCATTTTACAAAAGATACTATTTTAAACCGAAAGAAATTAGAAAATTTAATTAAAAAATCTGATCAGATTTATCATTTGGCAGCAGCAGTAGGAGTGAAAACAATAATGGAAAAGCCTCTTGAATCTTTTTTGAATAATATTAAAGGGATAGAAATTGTTCTTGAGTTAGCTTCTAAATATAAAAAGCCAATACTTTTCACTTCCTCCTCTGAAGTTTATGGGAAAAATGATTCTCTCCCCTTTAAAGAAGAAGATGATCGGGTTTATGGCTCAGCTTATAATGACCGTTGGGGTTATGCCCTCTCAAAAGGAGCAGATGAGTTCTTAGCCTTAGCTTATTTTCGAGAGAAAAAATTACCTGTAGTTGTGGTTCGACTTTTTAATGTCATTGGGCCAAGACAAACCGAGGCCTACGGAATGGTAGTGCCAAGATTCATCAAACAAGCTCTATCTGGGCAACCAATTACAGTTTATGGAACTGGTTTTCAAACTAGATGTTTTACTGATATTGAAGATGTTGTTGAGGCGCTGGTTAAATTAATGAATCATCCCAAAGCTCCAGGCCAAATCTTTAATCTGGGGTCAGAAGAAGAAATTACTATTAGAGAATTGGCTCAAAAAATTAAAAAGTTAACTGGAAGTAAATCGAAAATTATTTTTATTCCCTATACCAAAGTTTATGGTTCAGGATTTGAAGACATGGAACATCGAAAGCCAGATTTAACAAAAATTAAAAAACTAATAAATTATCAGCCAAAAGTGACTTTGGAGGAAAGTCTCAAAAAAATTATTGATTATTTCCATGAAAACTAAAAAGGTATGTTTCGCTTCTGTTGATGTAGAGAGGAATATTGAGAATTTAAATAAGATTTTAGCAACTTTTGAAAAATATAAGATTCCAGTGACCCTATTTGTTACAGGTAAAATCCTGAAGCAACAGCCAGAGTTATTTAAAAAGTTGGAAAGAGATTATGAAATTGCTTGCCATGGTTTTAGCCATAGATTCTGGGACAATCTAAACTTTGAAGAAAGAAAAAAAGAATTAGAAAATTTTGTTAATTTTTATCAAAAGATTTTTAGCAAAAAGCCGAAGGGCTTTCGTGCCCCTTCCCACATTATTGATTACGATGGCATGAAGCTTCTGGAGGACTGGGGGTTTTTATATGACAGCAGCGTCGTTCCACATTATCCACCCTTTAAAAAATATCGGGGATATAAAGGTAGACGACCTTTATTTCCTTATTATCCCCAAGGAAAAAAAATTTTAGAGATTCCAGTTTCCGGTCAATTGCTTGGAATCCCTTTAGCTGGAGCCTGGATTTCAAGACTTCCTTTTTGGTTTTATAATTTTTTATTTAAAATTTATACTCCCCCTTTTTTGACTCTAAACATGCACTCTTGGGATGCCTTGGGAAGGACCACTTTCCAGTTTTTGAAAAAACTTGAAAAGCTTTTGAAATTACTTAAAAATAAAGGATATTTGTTTTTAACTGGAGAACAAATTTATGACCTTCTTTCAAAAAATAGATGACAAAAAAGAATGGCAAGATTTGTTAGATAAAATCTTATTTAAGACTTTTTTTCATAATTTAGAATGGGAGGAATTTTTAGAAAAAGAATTTAAATGGTTGAAATTCAAAAGATATCTCTGGCGAGATCAGGCTCTTTTGAGCTTGGCCCAAGTTAAGATTTTTGGCAAAGAAAAGCTTGTTTCCCATCCTTTTTGTGAATATGGAGGACTGTTACCTCTGGCTGAACAAATTGCCGGAGATAATTTTCAACAAGACCTTTTTCGAGAATTTGAATCTCCACTTAGAGTAAATTTTCATCCCCAGATTTTGAAATTCTTTAATGTAACGTCATCAACAAGACCGGGCCTCGTTGATAGCGAGATAGATACTTATTTTATAGAGGATTATCACAGAAAAACAGTGGGTCAAATTTGGGATTCGTTTAGAGAGACGCTTCGTCACTCAATAAAAAAAGCCCAAAATAGAGGGCTGGAAATAGAAAAATGCGAAAAAGAAAAAGATCTTAGGTCTTTTTATAATTTATACATTAAGAAAGCAAAAATCCACAGGGTTCCAGCTTATCCTTTTTCGTTTCTTCAGTTCTTTTGGAGGTCTCCGGATGGAGAAATAATTTTAGCTAAACACAATGGCCGAGTTATAGCCGGAAGTTGTTTTCTTTTTTACAATAAATTCATTCATTACTTTCTAAATGCTTCGAATGATAAATATAAAAATTTTTATCCCAATCATTTAATTTTGTGGACTCAAATTCAAAAATATGTAGGCAGAAATTTTGAGGTATTCGATCTGGGCGGCACTGGCCGCAACTCTCTACTCGAAATTTTTAAAAGTGGTTGGGGGACAAAAAAATATCCAATTTTTGAGCTCAGTAATTTCTCTAAAGAAAAAAGTTTTCGCAAATCGAAACTAAGAGATATTTTCGCCCTTCTACCCGATTTTTTGATAAAAAAACTCAGTTCTTATTTGTTAAAATACAAATTGTAATGAAGCCTAGCACTTACCAAAAAAGAAAACAAAAATGGGAGAAGAAAAACCGCGAAATTATTTCAAGTGCAAATTCCTCTCGGGAAGCAACCTTTATTTTAACCACAAAAAATACCCTTGAGCTTTTAGAAGACAAAAGAAGAGGGCGGGTTTTGGATATAGGATGTGGTTTTGGAGAAATTGATATTCTCTTAGCTCAAAACACTGATTTTAATATTATTGGTTGTGATATTTCAGAAATTGCAGTAAAGACTGCGAGAGAGAATGTTAAAAAGGCAGGCCTTACTCAGCGAATTAAAATTGAAGAGGGTGATGTTTATAGTCTTAAATATCCTAATGACTTTTTTGATATTGGAATAAGCTTTGGATATGTTTCAGCGGCTACCTATCCCGGGGTCCAAAAGGAGATTGCTCGAGTTCTAAAACCAGGAGGAATTTTAATTTGTGATTTTATCAATTGCTTATCTTTTTATAAGTTTTTACCGACTTTAAAAAGAGTTATAAAAGGTCAAAAGATTCCTTATTATATTTTTCTTGCCGGAATCCGTCGAAAATTTGAAAAAGAAGGTCTTATTTTTGTAGATCAGCGCCTTTTCAATACTTATCCTCCGATAGACTTAAAGTTAAGTCCAAAAGTTTTTTTGACTTTTGAGAATACAATAGGAAAAATATTTAAAAATTTTTTAGGAAGAGTAAGGCTGGTTAAATTTCAAAAAATTAAATCTTAAAATGTATTTTGTTCATCCCCAAATAAAATTGAACAATTTAGATAAGGCAATTTTATCTTTGGCTCGGTCTCCCGATTTAGAAAAATTAATCCAGAAACTTTCTTTCTATTTTCCAAGAAAGCAATTTATTTTTACTGATATGGGAAGATCGGCCTTCAAAATCATCATTGAAAAATTAAATTTAAAAAATTCTGAAGTTCTTCTTCCTGCCTATATTTGCGATATCTTTTATCCTATTTTTAAAAGATACAATATTCGACCTGTTTTTTTAGATATTGATTTGGAAACTTTTAATATTGACACCGAAGAGATTGAGAAGAAAATTACTTCTAAAAGCAAGGCTATCTTGATTTGTCATACTTACGGCCTTTTGAGCGATATTCAAAGAATCAAAGAGATTACGAATAATCGATTGTTGATAATTGAAGATTGTGCTCATAGTTTTGGTCTTCAAAAAAATGGAATTTTTGCTGGCAATCTTGGAGAGGCTGCCTTTTTCAGCCTTTATAAATTTTTGCCAACCTTAAGAGGGGGACTTTTGGTCTGTCCTAGAGATTGGCAGATAAATTTAGCTGAAACTTTTTTTGACTTTCGAGATTGTCTTTCTTTCTTAAATTGTTTTTCAATTTTTGCCCTTTTGTTTAAAATTTTTGGTAATAGAATAGCCCCTAAAATACCTAGAAAAGAAAAAAGAGAATGGCCAAGTGCTCTTAATCGAGTTTCCCTAAACTTATTCCAAAGATTTTTGGAAAATTTTGAAAAGTCTTTGAAAAAAAGAATTGAACTAGCTTTATATTTTCAAGAAGAACTTAAAAAATTAGGTTTTCAGGTTCAAGAATCTAAAAACAATGTGTTTTGTTACCTTTCGGCTCTTATACCTGGGAATCTGAAGAGTAAACGTGATTGTTTTGTTAAAACCCTTCGAAAATATAAAATTTTTTGCACTAGAATTTGGCAGACACCCATTATCTTAAATCCTAGAGCTCAGAGAGAATATCAAATTAATTTAAATGAATTTCCAAATACTGTTGAAGCAGCAAAGAGAATCATTAATTTTCCTTTGCAAAATTACTATACTGAAAAAGAAATTAAAAAAATGATATTTTCTATAAAAAAAGTAATAGCTAATTTATAAAAAATTTCATTATCCAATTTAAAAATATGAAAGTATTAATGCCTGTCTTACATTATCCTCCAGTGATTGGGGGATTAGAGCTCTGGACCCAAAATATTGCTGAGAGACTTTCAGAAAAATTTGAAATTTTTGTAGCAACTGGAAAAGTAAAAGGTGAAAGATCAATAGAAATTAGAAACGGAGTTAAAATTTTCAGAACTTCGCTATTTACTTTAAAAAATCTTTCTTATTCCTCGCCAATTTATATTTTTACTACTTTGCCTTTTATTTTCTTTAAAACCCTTAATCTAATAAAACGAGAAAAAATTAATCTAATTCACTGTCAAGGATTTTTGAGTTCTCTCTTGGGTTATTTTCTTTGTAAATTAACTAGCGTCCCTTATCTTATAACAATCCAGGGATTAGAAGAAAACAAAAATATTTTGAAAAAAATAGTTTATAAAAGAGCCTCTTTTTGTATAGTAGCTAGCTCTGCTATTAAAAATTATTTTGAAAAAATTGGAGTAAAAAATATAGAGATAATTCCCAATGGGATTAATTTAGAAAGATTTAAAAATATTAACCCTCAGAAAAGCAGAGAAGAATTAGGTCTAAAAGATGAATTTGTGATAATGACTATAGCCCGGCTGGAAAAAGTTAAAGGAATAGAGTATTTGATTAAAGCTTTCAATATTGTAAAATCACAAATTGTAAATTGTAAATTGTTAATTATCGGAGAGGGTTCGGAAAGAAAAAATTTAGAAAATTTAGTTGAAAAACTCAATCTTAAAAATAAAGTAAAATTTCTTGGCCAAATTCCAAATGAAAAAATTCCAGAATACTTATCAGTTGCTGATTGTTTTGTTTTGCCTTCATTAAAAGAAGGATTTGGAATAGCTATTTTAGAAGCCCAAGCAGCTGGAGTCCCGGCTGTCGCTACAAAAGTGGGCGGAATTCCTGATATTATTAGAGATGAAGAAACCGGAATTTTAGTTGAGCCAAAAAATTCTCAGGTAATTGCCCAAGCTATCATAAAAATTTTTTCTGATCCTGAATTTGGTCAAAGCCTAGTTCAAAATGCTAAAGCCAATTTAGAAAAATACAATTGGAGCAAAATTGCTCAGAGAATTAATGCTATTTATCAAAAACTATTGAAAATAATTTTAGCTGCAGGAATTTTTCCACCGGATATCGGAGGACCAGCAATATATACTGAAAGATTATCAATTGAGTTGTTTCAGCAGGGTTTTGATGTCGAAGTAATTACTTATTCTAATTTTAAACATCCAACATCCAACATCCAAAATCCAAAAATAAAAATTTTGAGGATTTCTCGGGGACATCCAAAAGGCTTAAGGCATTTTTTGTATTTTTTAAATTTATTAAAAAAGGCTAGAGATGTGGATGTGATTTATGCTCAAAATCCGATAAGTGCGGGCTTTCCAGCGATGTTGGTTTCTAAAATTTTAAGAAAAAAATTTATTTTAAAAATAGTAGGGGATTATGCCTGGGAGCAAGGAAGAGCAAAGTGGAATGTAAAAGAAAATTTAGAGGAATTTCAAGATAAAAAATACGACTTAAAAGTAGAAAGCCTGCGGAAGATTCAAAAGTTTGTAGCAAAAAATGCAAATAAAATAATTGTTCCAAGCTATTATTTAAAAAAAATAATAACTAATGGTTGGCAGATACCGGAAGATAAAGTAACCGTAATTTATAACGCAGTTGAGGATTTTTTTTCGAATTTTTCAAAAAGAGAAGCTAAGCAAAAAATTGGAATTGAAGGAGATATTATTTTATCCATCGGTAGGCTTATGCCTTGGAAAGGATTTAAAACTTTAATTGAAATAATGCCTGATTTGCTGAAAGAAAATCCGAATTTCCGTTTAGTTATTGTTGGAGAGGGACCGGAGAAAATAAATCTCAAATCTCAAATCTCAAATCTCAAACTAAATGAAAAAATCAAATTAGTAGGTAATGTTAATCATTCAGAAATACCTCTGTATCTTAAAGCAGCAGATTTATTTGTTTTAAATTCGGGTTACGAAGGTCTCAGTCACGTTATTTTAGAGGCAATGCAGGCTGAGTTGCCAATTATCACCACTGATATCGGCGGAAATCTAGAGTTAATTGAGAATGGCAAAAATGGAATTTTGATTGGATATAATAATAAAGAACAGTTAAAAGAGGCTATTTTAAAACTTTGGAAAGATAAAGCACTGCAAAATAAATTCATTGAGAATTCAAAACAAAAGCTAATAGATTTTAGCTGGGAAAATTTGGTCAAAAAGACATTAGAAATTTTAAAAAAATGAAAAGGGTTTTATTTATTGGAGTAACAAATTACAATTTAGTAGATTCAAAATTTCAATTCCACTTAAGAAAAAAATTTGGCAGACTGAGTCAAGAAATAATACCTTATGTTTTAGCTAAAGGAAAGCCATTTCACAAAAAAATCTGGGAAACAGAATTTTATCTTTTATCTCCAAAATTTTTCTGGCCTCTATCTTTTCCTTTAGTTTTTTATCTATGTTTTATAAAGAAAATAGATACAATTATCTGCCAGTCCCCTTTGATAGAAGGCTTTTTGGGCTCGATTTTAAAAAAAATTTTGAAAAAAGAATTAATCGTTGAAATTCATGGAGATTGGGAAGAGGGGCCATTTTTGGCAAGAAAAAGGAGACTGGAATTTTTGGAAAGAAAAATCGTTCCCGTTATGGCGAAATTTAGTTTAAAATCAGCGGATAAAATCCGAGCCATTTCAAATTTCACAAAAAGGAAGGCTTTTAAAATTTCAGGTCCTAAACCCTATTTTATTTTTCCAACCTTTACTGACATTGATTTATTTTTAGAAGAAAAAGAAACTAAATTTGATAATTTCATTCTATTTGTTGGGGCATTAGAAAAGGTTAAAGGAGTAGAATATTTAATCGATGCCTTCTCAAAGATTGAAAAAGAATTCCCGGATTTTAAATTGGTTATTGTGGGCGATGGTTCCGAAAGAAAAAACCTCGAACTTCTAACTTCAAACCTCAAACTTCAAAACAAGGTAGAATTTAAAGGAAGACTATCTTTAAAAGAAACTAAAGAAATCATGAAAAATTGCTATTGCCTTGTTTTGCCTTCTTTATCCGAAGGATTGCCAAGGGTTTTAATGGAAGCTATGGCTTTAGGGAAACCAGTGATTGGGAGTAACATTGGCGGAACTCCTGATTTAATTAAAGATAGCCAAAATGGATTTTTATTTGAACCAAAAAATGTCGAGCAGTTAGCAGAGAAAATAAAGATTCTTTTAGAAAATAAAGAGTTAGCCATTGAAATGGGGAAAAAAGGGAGGGAATTTGTTAAGAAAAATTTTTCAAATGAAAAATATATCAAAAATTATATTTCGATGATAAATGCATGAAGCTTTTAATTTTAACTCAAAAGGTTGATTTAAAAGATCCTATTTTGGGATTCTTTCATCACTGGATTGAAAAATTTGCCAAAAAGAAGATTAAAAAACAGAATTAAACCTATGCCTATTTGGTTTACAATGGATTTAGATGTAGAATTTGACAATGAGAGATTTGGTAAACCGTACGGTGATAAAAATCCCGGGGTAGAAAAAGGTATTCCACTGTTTTTGAGTATTTTTAAAAAATTTCAAGTTCCGGCGACCTTTCATATTCAAGAACAGGCAGATGTCTCAGCTAGTATTTCTTTAAAATATCCCCAGATATTAGAAGCCATTATTAAAGAACCAAATCATGAAATTGGGCTCCATATTCATTTTGAGCGCGGTTATGATTTTGACTCTCGGGAAAGAGAAATCGCCTCAGGTATTAGACGTTTAGAAGAAAAATATGGTAAAATTGTTTCTTTTCGGGCGGGGAAATATTTTACTAACGAAGATACGATTAAAATCTTGGAAAAGTATGGTATAAAATATGATGTTTCTCCTTATAAAAATACCTCAATTGGTAATAAAAGGTGGTACGATATTCCCGACTCTCCTTATCACCCGAACTATAAAGACATCACCAAAGTTGGCGAGGCCAAGATTTTAATAATTCCCATCATAAATAAACGATTAGGAATTTTTGTAGATAATTCCATTCCTTTGAAATTAATGAAGAAAGGGACAAATGTCTTAATTTCAGAGTCAAGGAAAATTGAGCAGCCGATTATTATTTTTCTTTCTACCCATTCTTGGAAATGTATTGATCCAAAGACTGATGGTTTTCAGAGAGGATATAATTCAGCGTTTTAGAGAATATTTTAAATTTCTTCGGCAGTTTAAAGAGATAGAATTTATGAATGTAAGAACCTTAGGAATGAAGTGGGAGGAGGGGAAATTTTGGCTCTCTAAAAATATCCTTTCTTATTATAAATATCTTAAATTTGTTTTATTTAAAAAAATTGATTGATTGCCAAATTCAATGATGGCTTTTCAAACAAATCAAAGAATAGAGAGGTTGCTTAAGAGGTATGGCAGAGAAGACTCGCCGGAAAAATGGGATTTTTTTGTTGGTCATCGTCCACTTGTTCGTTATCGCATGAACCGGCAAATAAAAAAAATCTTAGAATTAATACAAAAAAATCGAAAAAACGTAGGAGAATTTACTCTTTTAGATATCGGATGTGGTACAGGTCGCTATCTTAACCATTTTTTGTCTTTGGGAAAAACAGTAGGAGTTGATATTAGTGAGCCAATGTTAGAGAAGGCAAGAAAAAATACTAAAGATCAGGCAATATTAATCAAGGCCGATGCCGAGAATCTACCTTTTAAGGATAATACTTTTGATGTCGTTACCTGTTCTTATCTTTTTGAAAATCTAAATGGACCTAAAGATAATCCAAAAAAAGTTTTCAAAGAAATGTATAGAGTGACAAAGAAAGGAGGTCAGATAATTTTTACCGTTGAAACATGGTATTCGATACCGAATCTTATTAGTTATATTTTATCTTTCTTAAAACGAAAAACTCCACTCAATTTTTATAGCGTCAAAAAAATAAGGAAATTAACCACTGGAGTAAATCCTCAATCTGTTAAGATTTATGGCCTTTCACCGATTACTGTATTTTTTCCTTGGGCTCGGGATCCCTTCTCAATGGTAAAATTGATTGAAAAAATTGATGACAAACTTGAGAAGTTTATGCCTTCTTTTGGCGCCCAATTAATAGTTGAAATCAAAAAATAATTATGAAATTGTTAATTATTACTCAGAAAGTAGATATCAATGGCAATAATTTAGGTTTTTTCCATTACTGGTTGGAGAAATTTGCCGAGAAAGTTGATTTTTTAAACGTGATTTGTCTTTTGCAGGGAAAATATTCTTTACCATCTAATGTCAGAGTTTGGTCTTTGGGAAAAGAAACTGGAAGATCGAGAATTAAGTATCTTTTTAGATTTTATAAATATATTTGGAAACTGAGAAAAGATTATGATTCCGTTTTTGTTCATATGAATGCTATTTATATAATTTTGGGAGGAATATTTTGGAAGATTTGGAGAAAAAAGGTTTTTTTGTGGTGTAACCATCAATATGGAAATTTAATTACAAAGCTAGGCATAAAATTAGCTAATACAGTCTTTTATACTTCTCCATTTTCTTTTTCTTCTAAATTTAAAAAATCAAAAATTATGCCAGCGGGTATTGATACAGAAATTTTTAAAAGAGACAAAAATATTCAAAAAATATCAAATTCAATTTTATATTTAGGTAGAATTTCGCCAATAAAAAATTTAGATATATTAATTGAAGCTGCAAATTTGTTAGATAAAGAAGGAATAGATTTTGTTTTAAATATTGTTGGAGAACCAGAAGAAG
>JASEJS010000045.1 GCA_030016765.1 Patescibacteria group bacterium | reverse complement strand
CCACCAAAACCATGAATTCAAAACAATTAGGGACTTTTGGAGAAAAAATTGCTGAAAATTATTTGAGAAAGAAGGGATATCAGATTTTAGATAAAAATTATTCTTTTAGAATTCCCAAAAACTTCCAAAAAGGGGAAATCGACATTATAGCCAAAAAGTCTGATATAATTAGCTTTATTGAAGTCAAAACTTTAAAAACCAGCAGAGATTGGAGCTCCGCAATTTCACCAGAAGAAAAAGTAAATTTTTCAAAACAAAGAAAATTAATTAAAACTGCTGAAAGCTGGTTAATGAAAAAGAAAATCCCTTTAAATAGTAAATGGCAAATTGATGTAATCTCAATTAAGCTCAATTCGGATTTTAAAAGAGCCAAAATTCACCATTTCAAAAATATCGGCTTTTAATTTTATGGAACAAAAAAAGATAGTGGTGATTGGAGTGGGGGGGAGAACTGGAACAATGTTGGCTTTTGAGCTTTCCAAAAAGATTGAAGGGGTTTGGGGAATTGGAAAAGAAAGAGAGATCGAAGTGATTAAAAATAAAAAGCTCTATGTAAAAAGGGAGGGTAAAAAGCCAGAATTATTTGAAGGAAAAGTTGCTTTACCAGAAGAATTTTCTCAACAATCACCAGAGATTATCTTTTTAACAGTCAAAAATCCAATTAGTCCAGCTGTTAGATATTATTATCAAAAAATAAAAGCTGAAAATAAAAAATTTCCCACTTTAATTCTTTCTCAAAATGGCCTTTCTGCTGGTCGAGAGGCAATAGAGGTTTTAAAAGAAATCTTTGGCAAAGAGGCAGAGAAAATTCAAGTAATTAGGGTTAGTTTGTTTAACCCGGTAGATAAAGAAGAAATTGATGAGAAAATTTATATCGATTATTTTTTGCCAATTCGCCTAGCTTTTGGAGTAATCTCTGGTTCTAAAGAAACTAAAGAAATAAAAGATATTTTTAAAAAAGCAGGAATTGAAGCAGAGGAAATTTCTTCAGAAAATATTAAAAACATGGAGTTTTCTAAACTCCTGACCAACTTAATTGGGATGCCGTCGGCAGCCAGAAATTTTTCAATCAAACAGGGTTTTGAAGATTTAGAGATATTTAGAGAGGAAATAGAAGCTTTGAGAGAATATATTAAAGTAGTTAAAGCTAATAAAGGTAAATTTTTAAATTTTCAAAAGATGCCAATTAAATTACTGGCAATTTTAATTTATTATTTACCTTTTCCAATTCTCCTTTTTTTACGGAAAAAGTTAGCCAAAGCCATTACTAAAGGAAGGGGAGGGAAACCAAAAGGAAACTTAGATGAAATTGATTATTATAATGGGGAAGTAGTAAGATTAGGAAAGGAGCTGGGAATTAAAACTCCAGTTAATGAAAAAATTTTAAAAAAGATAAGGGAGAACATCAAAGACTCAAAGAAGGCAAAGAGCCAAAAGTAAAATTAAAAAGATCAAGTTAAAAATTGAATTTATGTTTCAATTTATTTTATCTTGTCTTTATTTTTTTTCACCAGCTTATTTTGTTAATATGACCCCTCCCTTAATTAAAAGGGTTGGCCTCTTTAATTTTTTAGACAAACCAGTTGATTTTAATCGAAAATTTAAAGGTGCCCCTATTTTAGGCAGCCATAAAACCTGGCGAGGAGTAATCTTTGGAATCTTAATGGGATTTTTAATAGTTTTTCTTCAAGCCTGGCTTTATCCATTTTCAGCAATTCAAAAAATTTCTCTTTTAGATTACTCTCAGATTAACATTTTTATTTTTGGTTTTTTAATCTCTTTGGGAGCAGTTTTTGGCGACTTAATTTTCGCTTTTATTAAAAGGCGACTGAAATTAGAACCTGGAGCTCGATTTTTACCTTTTGACCAAACTAATTATGTAATCGGAGCTTTTATTTTTTTACAACCTATTTTAAAATTAAATCCCTCTATTTGGTTTACCATTTTCATTTCAACCTTCTTTTTACATCTGATTTTTAATAGAGTTGGTTATTGGCTAAGATTGCATAAAAATAAATGGTAATTATAAAAACTTATCTTTTATAGAGAAAGTGGGAGAGATTTTGTTGTAATTTAATAGATTTTTTAGTATCATATTTTCATGAATACAATACCATGAATATAAAAATAAGAAATCTTGTAGACATAGCTGTAATTATAGCTAGTTTCATAATAGCTGGTTCTTTTTTATATTTTCCTATAAAGATAGAAAAAATTACAGGCGAAGAAATATTATCTCTTTTAGCAATTGTTTTGGCTTTTGGAGGAATAATAAGTTATCTCCTTTATAAAATAATTTCAAGGGATATAAGAACAGAAATAGAAATTCTTGCTGAAAATGAGAGAAAAGCCTCTCGGTAGAAACTTTCGCAAGATTATCATATATTCTTAAGGAATAGATCTTGCCAGTAAAGAAAGGGCAATGTGTCTTGTGGATGAAATATGGGAATTAATAAAAAGTGGAGAAATCTCAAAATATTCTAATAAACCATATGAGGATGAAGAAACTTGCGCTTGGGCTATATGGAATTTTGCAGAAAACGAAGAGGAGAAACAAAAAGCTCTTCAAATAATCAAAAATTTAGAAGAGCCTTGTCCTGCTAAAAGATATTTAGAAATTAAGAGAGATTATGGACTGTAAATTATTTTGGTGGCCTTCGACCAAATAAAACCATATTAATTCTTAAAAAATTCAAAAAATAAAAAGCACTCAAATTTTTTGAGCAAATTAAAAAGCACCAAAATGAAATTATACGGCCTTGTCAAGTAGTTGGTTTGCACAAAAACAAATGGTGAGTTAAAATATAATTTATGAAATTAGAGATTCTTAAATCAATCTGGCAGAATTTAACTAAAATTTCGCCTTCAATCTTCTGGGCAATTTTAGTTATTTTTATTGGTTGGTTTGTCTCCAAATGGTTGGGAAAAATTGCTGCTGTCTTTTTAAGTAAAATTAGATTAAATCAGGTCCTAAAGAGAATGGGTTTAGAAGAGGCTTTAACTAAAATTGATGCTCAGCTCAATGCTCCTAAATTTTTTGGAGAAATAGTAAAATGGTTTTTTGTTATTCTTTTTTTGATGGCAGGCTCAGAAATTTTAGGTTTGACTCAATTCAGTCAATTTTTAGAAAAAGTAATTAGTTATTATCCAAATATTTTTGTTGCTTGTCTAATTTTTCTGGTCGCCGTTTTTCTTTCCGATTTTTCTGAAAAAATTGTCGTTGGAACCTTAGAAAAAGAAAAAATAACCTATTCTAGATTTTTAGGTAGATCAATTCGTTGGGCAATTTGGTTTTTTGCCATTTTAGCCATTCTTTATCAACTGAAAATTACCCCTCCCTTAATTTTAGCTATTTTTATTGGCATGGTAGCCACCATTTCTATTGCCCTGGGAATTGCCTTTGGCTTGGGAGGAAAAGAATTGGCTGCTAAAATTCTAAAGGAGCTAGAAGAGAAATTCAAATAATTATGGAATATTTAACTCAAAAGGAGCTAAAAAAAATGCTCCTCTTCTCTTGGCAAAAAATCGAAGAGAAAAAGGAAGAAATTAATGAAATCAATGTTTTTCCTGTCCCTGACCAAGATACGGGAAGCAATATGGCAAAAACCCTCTTGGGGATAAAAGAAGCCATTGAAGGAAAAGAATTTAAAGATTTAAGTGAAATTTCTGAAGTGGCTTTAGAGGGAGCCTTAACTGCTGCTCAGGGAAATGCCGGCGTAATTTACGTCGGTTTTTTAGCGAGTTTTTTACCTTCGTTAGATAAAAACCCAGTTGATGCCAAAAAATTGGCTATTGCCTTTGAGGAAGGAAGAAAAAGGGCTTGGAAATCTATTCAAAATCCAAAACAAGGAACAATTTTAGATGTCATTGATGCTACTGCTGAAACTTTTAAAAAAGAAGCAGAAAGAGAAAAAAACATTATCCAGATCTTAAAAACAGCAATAGAAAAAGCAAAAGAAGCTCTTTTAGCTACCAGAGAGAAAATGGAAATTTTTAGAAAGGCCAATGTTGTTGATGCTGGAGGCTTAGCTTTTTTGATGATTTTAGAAAGCTATTTAGAAGCCTTGGAAGGAGAAAAAAGGGAAGAAGAAAAAGAAGAAAGACCGTCAGAAAAAGTGAGAAGATTTATTCAAACTCTTTCTTATCGCTATGAAATTGTTTCTTTAATTGAAAATCCAAAATTTGATGAAAAAATAATTCGAGAAAAACTGAAAAATCTCGGAGATTCACTAGATATAGTTCAGATTGGAAATAAAATAAAGCTTCACATTCATACCGATTGGCCAGAAGAAGTAAAGAAAATTGTGAGAGAAACAGGTCAAGTTCTTAGTCTAAGAGAAGAAGATATGGCAAAAGAAGTGGTTGGAGAAGAATCAGTGAGAAAAGTTTCGATTGGAATTGTTACTGAAAATAATGTTGCTGGTTTACCGGAAAAAGTTATGGAAAGATATCAAATTGAAACAGCTGATGCCATTGTTGATTGGCCAGCTGGAGAGCAGCTTCCGGGAGAAAATATTTATCAAAAAATGAGAGAGGCTGAAAAAAGGAGAATTAAAGAATTTCCAAAAACTTCTCAAACTCCCCCAAAATCCTATTTAGATGCTTTTAAGAAACAATTAGAAAGGTTTGATAAAGTTCTCTGTCTAACTATAACTTCTAAAATTTCTGGTTGCTACAATTCAGCAATTCAGGCCAGAGAGATGTTAAGTGAAGAAGAAAAAGAAAGAGTTTATATCTTAGATACCTTAAATGCAGCTGCCAGCCAAGCTCTTTTGGTCCTGCGGGCAATTGAGCTAATTCAAGAACAAATAGAAATTAATGAAGTAATTGAAGAAATTAAAAAATTAATTCCTCAGACTCATCTTTATGTTATTTTTGAAGATCCAAAATGGATAGAGGCTGGAGGGAGAGTAAGTAAATCCCAGGCAAATTGGATAAGAAGAATGAAAAAATTAAACCTTCATCCTTTAATGACAATAAAGGAGGGCATAGTCGCAAAAGCTGGAATAATTTTTGCCAAAGACATGGCTGAAGCCCTTTTTAAAAAAATATCAAAAGAAAGTCAAAGAGATAGAAAAGAAGGGAAAAGAATCAGGGTAATTATTGGCCATGCTGATAATCCAGAAGGAGCAGAAAAGTTAAGAGGACATTTAAAGGAAATAAAAGCTGAGATTCCTTTTATTAGTTTAGCTTCACCAGTAGTTTGTGCTCATACCGGTCCAGGAACTTTATTAGCTGCCTGGCAAGCAATCTAATATGTTCATTAAAGGTGTGGGAATGACAAAATTTGATTATTCTCAAAAGCCCTGGTGGCAATTTGCTTTCGAAGCAGCTTTAGAGGCCTTAGAAGATTCAAGAATGAAAATTTCCGATATTGATGCCATTGTTTTAAGTGCTATTTCCAGTGCCGAAGGGATTTCAGAACATCAAACCCATAAAATTTCCCTTTTATCTGATTTATTTAAAACCAATGTTCCAATTGTTGAGGTTCCCTCAGTTTGTGCTGGAGGAGGAGTAGCTATTTGGACTGCCTTGCAATTAGAAAATTTCAAAAATATTTTAGTTCTTTCCGGAGAAAAACTGGTTGATAATAAAAGCGAAATGACTGTCCATTGGATATTATCAGCCAGTGAAAGAGTAATTGAGCAAACTGAAGGAATGCTTTTTCCAGTTCAAAATGCCTTGGTCTGGCAACAATATATGCTAAAATATGGGGCGACAATGGATGATTTGGCTTTGATTG
>JASEJS010000044.1 GCA_030016765.1 Patescibacteria group bacterium | reverse complement strand
CAATCTACTTAAAATGTCAAAAATATTATTTAAATTAAAAACTTTTATTTTTCCAATCGCCACTCTTTCAGGAACTATTATTGGTGTAGGATTTTTTTCTTTGCCCTATATTACTTCAAAAGTTGGAATCTGGGTAATGCTTGGTTATTTTTTAGTTTTGGGAACTTTAGTTATTTTAGTTCATTTATTTTTTGGAGAATTGGCTTTGAAAACTCCTGACCTCAAAAGATTGCCAGGCTTTGCTGCTTATCATTTAGGAAAATGGGGAGAGAAAATTGCTCTTTTATCTTCGATTTTTGGAATTTTTGGAGCAATTTTGGCCTATCTAATTGTGGGTGGAGAATTTTTAGAAAACCTACTCAGTCCAATTTTTGGTGGAGGAAATTTTGTTTATACTTTAATTTATTTTATTTTTGGAGCCATTTTAATTTTTTTTGGAATTAAAGCCATTTCTAAATTTGAATTTTGGGCACTAATTTTATTTTTTTCTATTTTAATCTTTATCTTCTTTAGAGGTTTTTCTCAAATAAAATTATCTAATCTTTTTCTTTCACCAGATTTTAGTCAATTATTTCTGCCATATGGGCCAATTTTGTTTTCTCTTTGGGGAGCAGCTTTAATTCCAGAAGTAGAGGAAATGCTAAAAGAAAGAAAGGATTTATTAAAGTGGGTAATTTTTCTTTCAGTCTTAATTCCAATTTTTGTTTATCTTTTCTTTATTTATTTGATCTTAGGAATTACTGGTTCCCAAACTACTGAATTTGCCTTAACTGGTCTTCGAAATTTCTTAGGAGATGAAATATCGAGCTTAGCCCTTCTTTTTGGTATTTTAACTACCTTTACTTCTTTTATTACTTTAGGTCTAACCTTAAAAAAGATTTTTTGGTATGATTTAAAAATAAAGAAGAATTTAGCCTGGGCAATTACTTGTTTTTTTCCTTTAATTCTTTTTTTAATTGGTATCAAAAGTTTTATCCCAGTAATAACCTTTATTGGGGGGATAATGCTGGGAATCGATGGAATTTTAATTTTATTAATGTATCATAAATTACAAGTCAAAAGTCAAAACTACATACCCCCCCTCCACCCTCCCGCCCTTCGGGCGGGCCCCTCGTCAAAAGTCAAAAGTTTATTAATGATTTTCCCCTTTGTCTTGGTTTTTTTAGCAGGAATCATTTATGAAATAATCTATTTTCTATGATTTTCTTTTATATTTTGCTTTTTTTGATTTCTTTAGCTTTATTGCTTTGGTCTGGCAACCTTTTAGTTTCAGCTTTAATGAGAATATCTAAATTTTTAGGCTGGAGAGAATTTGTTGTTGCTTTTTTGGTGATTGCCTTTGGGGCTACCATTCCCAATTTTTTTGTTGGAATTTCTTCTGCCTTCCATAAAATTCCCCAACTTTCTTTTGGGGATATTGTCGGTGGAAACTTAGTTGACTTAACCTTAGCTGTAGCTATCGCCACTTTAATTGCTAAAGGACTGCCAGCTGAGAGCCGAACTGTTCAAACTACTTCCATTTTTACTATTACTATTGCCATTTTGCCTCTGCTTTTAATTTTAGATGGAACTTTGGGTAGGGGAGATGCTTTAACTTTAATTTTGGTTTTTTTCTTTTATATTTTTTGGCTTTTTTCAAAAAAAGAGAGATTTACTGCCATTTATACCAATCAAAAAATTCCCATTATTAAAGAATTTAAGATTTTTCTTAAAGATCTGGGGAAAGTAATTTTAGGAGTAATATTTTTGCTTTTCGCTGCTGAAGGAGTAGTGAGATCAGCCTCCTTTTTTGCTCAAAGTTTAAATTTCCCTTTAGCTTTAATTGGAATTTTGATTGTTGGCTTAGGAAATGCTTTACCTGAAATCTATTTTGCCATTGCCGCCGCCAAAAAAGGTCAAACTTGGATGATTCTTGGAGATTTAATGGGAGCAGTAATTGTTCCGGCTACTTTAGTTTTGGGAATAGTTTCTTTCATTTGCCCAATTGAAATTTTAGACTTTTCACCCTTTGCCATTGGCAGATTTTTTCTAATAATCTCTGCTATCTTTTTCCTCTTTTTTGTCCGAACCGACCGGAAAATCACCAAAAAAGAAGCCTTCTTTTTACTAGGAATTTATATTACCTTTGTTTTAGTTGAAATTTTCACCAAATAATATTAAAATTAAAGGAACGAGAACGTTTCTCGTTCTATAAAGTGCATTGTCTTCATGCCAATTAAACGTCCACAATTAATTAATGGAGAAATATATCATATTGTAATTCGAGCAATAGAAGGTTTAAAGCTTTTTCGAGATAAAAAAGATAAATTAAGGATGATCCACGATTTATTTGAATTTAATGATGATGATCCAGTAATTTCTACTCATCGTAAATCAAAAATAATTAAAGGAACGAGAACCGTTCTCGTTCCTTTAAAGAAAAAGAGGAAAATGCTAGTGGAAATTTTAGCTTTTTGTTTGATGCCAAATCATGTTCATTTATTAGTTAGACAACTTCGAGAAGGTGGAATTAGTAAGTTTATGAGAAAAATTGGGGCAGGGTATGGAATTTATTATAATAAAAAATACAAAAGAACTGGTCATATTTTTCAAGGAAAATACAGAATAGTTCATATTAAAACTCAAGAACAATTAAAAACTGTTTTTGTTTATATTCACTCTAATCCAGTCTCATTAATAGTTCCTAATTGGAAAGAAAAGGGAATTAAAGAAATTAAAAAAGTGATTAATTTTTTAGAAAATTATAAATGGTCTAGTTATCCGGATTATTTAGAAAAGAAAAATTTCCCTTCCTTAACTAATCGAGAATTTTTAACTAAAATCATGGATGGATTTAAAGGCTGCCAAGAATTTGTAAATGGTTGGCTCCAATTTAAAAAAGAATCAGCTGATTTCAATCAAGTAGCGATTGAATAATAAGAACGAGAACCGTTCTCGTTCCTTTTGATTAAATTTTGAGAAAATGTTATTTTGAATTAATGTCAGATTTTCTCTTTATTTTAATAATATTTTTAATTGTGGCTGGAGGAGTGACAATATCAATTTTTTTGATTAGAAGAGAAACTCAAGCTTTAAAAGAAAAAAAAGAAGAATCAGCTTTGACAATGATTAAACAAGACATTGAGGCAATGAGACAAAGAGTAGAAGATGGATATGGAAGAGTGGCTCAGGAATTGGGAAGGCTTCAAGAAATAGGACATACAATGAGAGATTTTCAGGATTTTTTAAAATCGCCTAAATTGAGAGGAAATATTGGGGAGCAAGTTTTAAGGGATTTACTGGACCAGGTTTTACCAAAAAGTAATTTTTCTCTGCAATATCAATTTCAAGAAGGCCAAATAGTTGATGCTATTATTAAAACCAAACAAGGAATAATTCCGATTGACTCTAAATTTTCAATGGAAGGCTTTAAGCGTATTTCTCAGGCTAAACCTGAAGAGCAAGAACAATATCAAAGAGAATTTATTCGAGATATTAAAAAACATATTGATGATATTTCTAAAAAATATATTTTGCCTCAGGAAGGAACAGTGGATTTTGCCTTAATGTATGTGCCATCTGAACCAGTTTATTATGAGATTACTTTAAATCAGCCAGAACTTTTAGAGTACGGTTATCATAAAAAAGTTTATTTTGTTTCGCCAAATAGCTTTTATTACTTTTTAAAAATCATTATGATTGGCTTGGAGGGAGCCAAAATTGAAGAAGCCTCAAAGAAGATTTTAGAAGGTTTAAAAGCAATTCAGCAAGAATCAGTAAAATTTGGCGAGGAATTGGGAATTCTAGCCTCTCACATTGATCATGCCAAAGGAGCTTCTGACCGAGTTCAATCTAGATATAGTAGATTAGTAGGAAGAATCGATAGCCTGAGAATGTTAGAAGAAGAAAAACCTAAGGAAATTGAGAAAACTAACGAATAAATATGTTAGCAGTAATTAGAACTGGAGGTAAACAATATCTTGTTACTCCGGGTCAAAAAATTAAAATTGAGAAAATTGAGAAAAAGGAAGGAAGTGAAATAATTTTTCCTGAAGTTTTGCTTTTGGAAAAAGCTAAAAAAATCGAGATTGGAACTCCATTAATTAAGGGAGTGAAAGTTACTGGGAAAATTATTCGACACGGAAAAAGCAAAAAAGTAATTGTTTTCAAATACAAATCAAAAATCAGATATAAAGTAAAAAAGGGCCACCGCCAGCCTTTTACCGAAGTAGAAATTTTAAAGATTGAAACAAAATAAAATTTAAACCTTGATTTTTTACTGAAAAATAGTAAAATAAAAAAGTCAGGGGAGGGCTAATTAATTAGCTCTTTTCGGTTTAAATAAGAAAGGAGGGAGATGATGAATAAGGAAATTGTCGTTCAGAAGTATGGTGGCGAATCGATTGCTGATTTTGAGAAAATGAGGAAAGTAGCTGAACATATCGTCAAGGTAGCGCAGACAGGAAAGAAAGTCGTAGTGGTTATCTCAGCCATGGGCAAGACAACCGACCAGTTGATCCAACTTGCCAGGCAAGTCTTTGGCGGCGAACCACCGAGAGACGAACTAGATAATCTTCTGGCAACAGGAGAACAACAGGCTGCTTCCCTATTGGCCATCACAATTAGGGCTTTAGGGATGGAGGCAATTTCTCTTACTGGTTGGCAGATTGGCTTGGAGACGGATTCGAATGGGAGAGTAAAAAGAGTTCGAAAAAGCAGCGTGATAGAGGAGTTTCTGGCTCAAGGCAAAATACCAATAGTGGCAGGCTTTCAAGGGAATATTGAGGGAACTGATAGAATAATTACTCTTGGTCGAGGAGGCTCTGACGCTACCGCTGTTGCTTTAGCTGCCAGCTTGGGCCTAGATGAGTGCGAGCTTTATAAAGATGTCGATGGAATTTATACTATTGATCCCGATGTGGTACCTAATGCTAAGAGATTTTCAACCATTACTTACAGTCATATGGCTCAGCTGGCTAGTGCTGGAGCTAAAGTGATTATGGCTCGGGCAGTGGCCTTAGCCCAAAACCTCGGGGTGAAAATTAAGGTCCTGCTGAGTCCAAGTATTGGCCAAACAACCGGTGGGACCCTAATTTACTCTGGAAGCACTTTAGAGGAGATGGAGAGGTTTTGGTTCCAGCCAGCAATAGCTATTCGAAAGAGAGTGTTGTTCAAGATTTCCAATGTTTCTAACCAACCAGGGATAGCAGCAGTTATCTTTCATCCCTTGAGAGAGATTAATCTTGGGGATAGCATTCAAGGGACGGGAGAAACGACAGCCGAGATTAATCTCATTTCATCTCCAGAGGATCGACTTCATGTTTTAGCCGGCCTAGAGAGAGTGAAGAAAAAAGGGGTGGCTGGAGGGATAACAATATTTGAACTTTCCGATATTGTTCAGCTAACCATAGTATCTCCTTTGATGGCAGAAGAGCCTGGTTATCTGGCTAGAATATTTGAGAGTCTGGGAAATGTAAGGGTAAATATCGAAGCTCTTGGTAGCAGTGGAAATACGATCTGGGTAGCAGTTAAAAAAGATTCCTTAAAAGAGGCAGCTCAGGCTTTAGCTAAAGAGTTTGATCTTCTGTCTAATGAATAAAGAGGGTTTTTCACCACCCTCTATTTTTTAATTCAAAAGAATTGAGATTCTATTTTATTTTCTTCCTTCAAAAGCACTTTTTAAGGTTTCCTCATCGGCATATTCTGAGATTCTGTCTTTTCTTTTGATACTTCTTCTTGATTAAATCTAATTAAAATTTAAATATTTCTTATTTGATCTTTTTCTTTAATTCTCGCTTTCTCTTTAAATTTAGCCAATGGATAGCTTTTAA
>JASEJS010000043.1 GCA_030016765.1 Patescibacteria group bacterium | reverse complement strand
CCCCGTATCGGAAAACAGGGAGGCCAAAGGCCGACCGCCAGAAACCGAGGGTTTCTGGAGAGCGAACCCGAAGCTCCCGAGCACCTTGAGGGGCTCGGGAGCGCTGGAGCGTAAGCTCCAGAGAGGGCAAGCGACTTAACTTGATATATTATACCACTATGCCAAAGCAAAGATTACCTCAAAAAAGAAATTGGTATGTTTTACACACTTACTCTGGTTATGAAGATGCCGTTGCCAAAAATTTAAAGCAACGGATTGAATCATTGGGCATGGAAGATAAAATCTTCAATGTGATTGTCCCCAAAGAAAAAAAGATTAAAATAAAAGACGGCAAAAGAAAGGTAGTGGAAGAGAAAATTTATCCAGGTTATGTTTTAGTGGAAATGATTGTGACTGATGATTCCTGGTATGTAGTCAGAAATACCCCCAATGTCACCGGTTTTGTTGGAGCTGGTACTACTCCAATACCAGTTTCTCCAGAAGAAATTGAGAATTTGAAGAAAAGAATGGGGGTAAAAGAGCCTCAATATAAAATCGAAGTCAAGATTGGGGATCTAGTAAAAATTATCGATGGCCCCTTCAAAGACTTTGATGGAAAAGTTTCTGAAATTGATGAAGAAAGAGGAAAGGTTAAAGTCTTGATTAATATGTTTGGCAGAGATACTCCAGTTGAATTAGATTATTTACAAATTAAAAAACTATAAATTCGAAAAATAAATGCGATCGCATTAAAATCTCGACTAAATATGGCAAAGAAGATAAAAGCTATTGTTAAATTACAAATTCCAGCTGGTCAGGCCACTCCAGCTCCACCGGTGGGTCCGGCTTTAGCTCAGCATGGCTTAAACATTGCTGAATTTTGTCAGAAATTTAATGAAGCTACAAAAGATAAAAAAGGCTTTAATATTCCGGTTGAAATCACAGTTTATGAAGATAGAACTTATGAATTCAAATTAAAACAACCTCCAACTTCAGAACTATTGAAAAAGGCAGCTGGAATTGAAAAGGGTTCTGGTGAGCCGACGAAAACTAAGGTTGGGAAAATTACCAAAGAACAATTGAGAAGAATTGCTGAACAAAAAATGGCAGATTTAAATTGTGATACAATTGAAAAAGCAATGAAAATCATTGAAGGCACGGCTAAACAAATGGGAATTATCATTGAATAATATGTCTCGTCCGCCCAAAGATAAATATTATCTAAACATTGCTAAAGAAATTGCCCAGAGATCAACTTGTTTTCGAGTTAAAATTGGAGCAATTGTGGTAAAAGATGATGTTATTGTAGCTACAGGTTATGTCGGAGCACCAAGAAAAACTAAAGATTGTTTAGAAAGAGGAGAGTGTTTAAGAGATAAATTAAAAATCCCTCACGGTAGAAATTATGAAATCTGTCGCGGCGTTCATGCCGAACAGAATTGCTTAATCAATGCAGCTAGATCAGGAACTTCAATTTTAGGCGGTGACATGTATATTTACAGTACAGATAGAGAGGGTAACCCAGTAGATTCTTTCCCTTGTTTTATTTGTAAAAAAATGATTATCAATGCTGGTTTAAATAGGGTAATTTGTTCTACAAAAGAAGAAGGAATGAGAATATTTTATGTTCAAGATTGGGTCAAAGATTGGCAAGAAAGAGATATTTTAGATGATAAAGAGCAATATGGAAAAGATTTAAATCTTAAAGAAAATCTTTAATGAAAAATGAAGAAATGGTAAAAATCAATTTTTTGGAAGATGAATCAATAATTTTGGCTGCTCTAGGAGTAAAAATTTCTCAGACTCCATTTGAAAAAGGGAGCATAAAAGAACTTTATCAGGAATGTCTGGCGAATAGAGAAGAGGCTAAAAGATTAGTCAATGAGATAATGAGAAAGCACCGGCACTTAATTTTAGCAGATTTCCTTCCCTATGCCATCACTTTAGAAAATATTTCTAGATTGGCAGCAATTTATTTTTGGCGAAATGTAAATGCCAATAATTTAGTTTTTGGAGCAGGTATTGAGGCTTCCTTAAGAGTAATAAAGCCAAATAGATATAACCAGATAGTCAGCGATTTAGGGAAAACAGTATTTAAAATCTATCAAAAAGCTATTAATTTGGGAGTTCAAGAACAGGATGCCAGATATTTATTGCCAGAAGGTACCTTAACTCGACTGATATTCTCTGCTCCTCCTCGCTATCTGATAAAAATGGCTCATTCTTTAAAAAATGCTCCTTTATCAGAACTCAAACAAATCGGTGAAAAAATTGGAATTTTAATTAAAGAAAAATTTGGCCTGGAAATACCAAAAGAATCTCTCCCTTCACAATGGAAATTCTGGAGTGAGAATTGTTCCAAAGAAAAAATTGAAGAAAAAATTTATTTTGATTACAATGGAAAAACTCATTCTATTTCCTTGAATATGAGAGCTAAGGGAAGTCTAGCCATGTATGCCCAGTTAGTCAGGCAAAGGCAAATTCTTTGCGATATAGAACCATTGGAAAAAATTGCCAAAAAAGGAAGTTTTGTTGTTCCTTCTAGTTTTCCAGAAGAATTAAGGAAAGATTATAAAAAAATAGCTAAGGAAGCAAAGAGATTGCAAACCAAATTAATAGAGAAGCGAGATCCAAATTTTGTCTATTTTCTTTTAATGGGTCAAGAGGCAGGAGCTATGATTTATGGAAAGGGTTTCCCAATTATTGAAACTTCAAGAGCAAGATCAGAAGG
Source organism: Patescibacteria group bacterium (assembly GCA_030016765.1). Taxonomy (GTDB): domain Bacteria; phylum Patescibacteriota; class Minisyncoccia; order Minisyncoccales; family JASEJS01; genus JASEJS01. Next base: position 3,225 of record JASEJS010000043.1, on the reverse strand, counting down.
AGTAGCCCAATGGGAAATAAGAAACAAAGTGGGGATTCCAATAACTGAAGAATTAGCTAAATACCAAGAATTGAGAAAAGAAATCGGTCCCAGATGCTGGAGGGAGAAAAGATGTATTGAGCCTGAGACTTTCAAAACAAAAAAGGCCATTTGTAAAGCCTTTGAAAAAGCAAGAGGAAATTGGCAAGGAACTTTAGAAGAGCTACTTGAGACACTCAGGGAACCTTCTGAAACTTTCATTGTTTAAAATGAAAAAAATAAGATTTTTACCTAGTAGTGAGATCGCTCTCCTAGTGGGTTTGCTTAAGAAACACAAAGATTGGCGGAAAGAATGTATCAATTTGATTGCTTCAGAAAATGTGATGTCGCCATTGGCAGAAAGAGTTTATCTATCTGATTTGATGCATAGATATGCTGAAGGTTTACCTTTTAAAAGATATTATCAGGGATTGAGATACATTGATGAAATAGAGAATTTAGTAATAAATGAATTTAAAAATCATTTTAAATGTAATTTTGTTGATTTAAGACCAATTTCTGGGACTTTAGCTAATTTAGCTGTTTTTTCAGCCTCAGCTAAAAAAGGTGATAAAATTATAACTTTGGGAATTCAAGGTGGTTCTCATATTTCTCATGAAGAAATGGGAGCAGCCGGAATTTTAGGATTGAAAGTTTATCATTTTGATTTTGATCAAAAAATGGATATCGATTTAAAAAAGGCAGAAAAGAAAATTTTGAAATTAAAACCAAAATTTATTGTTTTAGGTGGTTCTCTAATTACTTTTCCTTATCCAGTTAAAGAACTAAAAGAAATTTGCCAAAAGACCAAAACAAAAATTATTTATGATGCCGCCCATGTTTTTGGCTTGATTTCAGCTGGCTTTTTCCAAAATCCTTTAAAAGAAGGAGCAGATATTATCACTGCTTCTACCCATAAGACTTTCCCTGGACCTCAGGGAGGAATAATTTTGGGAAATATTGATGAAAAATTGCAAAAAGAAATTCAAAAAAAAGTTTTTCCAGGTTTGATTTCTAACCATCATTTGCATAGAATTCCAGCTTTATATATAACTCTAAAAGAAATGGAAAAATTTGGAAAAGATTATGGAAGACAAATTATCAAAAATGCCAAGACTTTAGCTAAAGCTCTTTATAGTTTTGGTTTTAAAGTTTTGGGAAAAGAAAAAGGATTTACTGAAAGCCATCAAATAAGTGTTGATGTAAAAAAATTGGGAGGAGGAGATTCTGTGGCCAAAACTTTAGAAAAAGCAAACATTATTTTAAACAAAAACATTTTGCCTTGGGATAAATTAGACCCGAAAAATCCTTTCGGGATCAGAATTGGAGTTCAAGAAATGACTAGATTTGGAATGAAAGAAAAAGAGATGGCAGAAATTGCCAAATTTATAAAAGAAGTAATTTTAGATCAGAAAAGACCAGAAGAAATAAAAAAGAAAGTGATTAAATTTAGAAAAAATTTTCAAAAAATAAAATACTGCTTTTCTTTATAGACAACAAATAATAATGATTAAGAATCCTTATCCTGGAAAATTAATAGTTTTTGAAGGATTAGACGGCTCTGGAACTACTACCCAGGCTAATCTTTTATTAAAATATTTAAAAAATAAAAACAAAAAAGTTTATTTGACTAGTGAGCCTACTCATTCTTTAATTGGGGGCATAATTGAAAGCCAAATCTCTGGCGACTGGAAAAGCTCTCCAGAATGCCTTCAGCTTTTGTTCACTGCTGATAGGGCTTATCATTTGGAAAAGGAAATAATTCCCTTACTTAAAAAGAGAATAATTGTAATTTGTGTTAGATATTTGCTTTCAACTTTAGCTTATGGAGCTTTAGAGATTAAAGATGAAAAATGGCTAAGAGAAATTAACAAAAAATTTATTTTACCAGATTTAACTTTTCTCTTAAAAGTCTCTCCGAAAATTTGTATCCAAAGAATAAAAAAAGAGAGATTTCATAAAGAATTATTTGAAAAAGAAAATAAGTTAAGGAAGATTTTTAAAAACTATTTAAGGTTGGCAAAAAAATTTAAAAATATTTATATCATTAATGGCGAAAAACCAATTGAAGAAGTGGCTAAAGAGATCCAAAGTATTGTGAGTGGAATTTTAACTCGAAATTAATTAAAATAAAATTAGAACTTTAAAAGAGGTGAGATAAATTGAAAGAAATAATAAAGGGAATTTTAGATTTGATTTTGACTTATATTGTTGTCCTTGCCACGGTCAGTCTAATGGGTTTAATGGCTTTTGAGATAAGTTTCTGGCTAGGGATAGTTTGTCTTCTGTTTTTATCTCTTATTGCCCTCCTTTTTCTTTATCAGACAACCATTGAGACCCTTTCTCCTATTCTCGCTGAAAGGAGAAAAAGAAAAGCAGAAGTTGAAAAGAAAATTCCTAAGCCAGTTCAAATAAAGAAAGAGAGAAAGCCAAAGAGAGAAAAATTTGAGAAAAGAGAAATCTTTCCTGAACCAGAAATAATATCAGTAAAGGGAGAGGTAATGAGAGAGCTGGGTCTTAATTATGAGAAAACAAAGAGAGAAGAGAAACGAAGAGAACTCCCAATTCCTCAAAAAAGAGATGAAAATCTCTTAGTTCAAAAGGAAGTTTTATATTTAGAGAAAAGCGGTATTTTCGATCAGTTAATTGAGAAAGGAGAGTTCTTTTGTCCATCTTCTTTCCATCTCGGGAAATTAAGAGGAGCAGATGTGGCAGTGAAGCTGATAAAGCCAACTTTGAAGAATTTAGGAATCGATTTCCAGATAGAATTTGATGAGAGAGAAGCACGAATTTCTCTTGACAAAAAGGCAAGGGCAGAACTGGAAGAATTTCTTAAAAAAGGGCAAATTTGATGCCCTATTTTTTATTTTTAAATTTGCTAAAATAGAATAAATGATTTAAAGAAATTAAAAAATAATAATATGTATCAACCAATAATTGGCCTCGAAATCCATATTGAATTAAAGACAAAAAGCAAAATGTTTTGCTCTTGTAAGAATGAGCCCAATGAAAGACACCCAAACATTTTAATTTGTCCGATATGCCTCGGACATCCAGGGGTGCTTCCTGTAATTAATGAGGAAGCAGTTAGAAAAACAATAAAAACAGGCTTAGCTTTAAATTGTCAAATTCCTGAATATTCTAGATTTGATAGAAAAAATTATTTTTACCCCGATTTGCCGAAGGGATATCAGATAAGCCAATATG
>JASEJS010000042.1 GCA_030016765.1 Patescibacteria group bacterium | reverse complement strand
TTAGATAAAGAAGGAATAGATTTTGTTTTAAATATTGTTGGAGAACCAGAAGAAGAGGATTTAGAATATTTTAAAAAGATTAAAGAATTGTCAAAAGATTTAGAGAATAAAGGAAAAATAAAATTTTTAGGAAAGGTTCCAAATTATAAAACTCCAGAAATTTACAATCAAAATGAAATTTTTGTAAATCTTTCTCCCTCAGGTTTGTTTGATAAAACAGTTTTAGAAGCAATGGCTTGCCAAACCCTTACTCTAGTTTCAAGCCAGGCCTTTCAAGAAGTTTTGGGAAATTCTTTAATGTTTGAAGAAAAAAATCCTGAAGATTTAAAAAATAAAATCTTAAATATTTTCAATATAAAAAAAGAAGAAAAGGAAAATTTAGGTAAAAGATTAAGGGAATATGTAGGTCAAAATCACAATTTGGATGTTTTGATTAATAAAATAATTTCAGAATTTCATGTGTAGCATTAATGGGTTCAACTTCAAAAATGAAGATTTGATTAAAAAGATGGTAAAAGCAACTAAGCATCGGGGGCCGGACGATGAAGGGTTTTATTTTGGCGAAAGTATTTCTTTGGGTCATGCCCGCCTCTCAATTATTGACCTTTCAGAAAAAGCTCGCCAACCTATTTGGAATGAGGATAAATCGATTTGTGTGCTCTGCAATGGAGAAATATATAATTTTCAGGAATTAAGAAGAAAACTTCAAGAAAAAGGCCATCAATTTTATTCAGGGTCAGATACTGAGGTCATTTTGCACCTTTATGAAGAAAAAAGAGAAAAATGCCTTCAAGATCTTAATGGAATTTTTGGGCTCGCTATCTACGATAAAAATAAAAAAGAACTTTTTTTGGCCCGAGATAGAATAGGAGTAAAACTCCTCTATTATTATTTTGATGGGAAAAAATTTATTTTTTCTTCTGAAATCAAGGGAATCTTAGTTCATCCTATTAAGAGAGAAATTGATAAAGAGGCTTTGATTCATTATTTTCGAATTTTCTTTGTTCCTAGTCCCTTTACTTTATTTAAGGGTATCAAAAAACTTCCTCCCGCTCACTATTTAATTTTTAAAAATGGGAAAATTGTCCTTCAGAAATATTGGGACCTCCAAGATTTACCAGAGATAAAATCTAAAAAAGAAACAATGGAAGAAATAAAATCTTTGCTTAGAGATTCGATTAAGCGTCAACTTGTCTCTGATAGACCGGTTGGCATTTTTTTAAGCGGAGGGATTGATTCCAGTTCGGTTTTGGGAATAGCTTCTGAATATATTCCAGGAAAAGTTAAAACCTATTCAGTTGGATTTGATATCAAAATAGAAACTGAGAAATTTAATCAAGATTTCTATTTAGCTCGCCAGACCAGTCAATATTATAGGACTGACCATCATGAAATTTTAGTAAGCGATATCAATGCTAGAGATAATATCGAGAAAGTTATTTGGCACATGGAAGAACCCATTCCCAATCCCACTCAAGTTCCCACCTTTCTTTTAGCAAAAATGGCTAAAAAAGATGTTGCCGTAGTTTTGGGTGGAGATGGGGGAGACGAAATTTTTGGTGGATACCCACGGTATTATTACAGTAAATTAGTTGATTATTATCAACTTTTACCCTTATTTTTAAGAAAAATTATTCCTTCTCATTTTTTACAATTATTTTCTAAAAGGAAAAACTTAAAAGAGAAATTAAATACGCTCAAGGGAGTAGCACGATATCTTTTGTTTATGGAACAAAAAGCAGAAATTTTATCTCAGGTTTTAAATAAAGAATTTGAAGAAGATTTGACTAAAGATTTTTTTAAAAGACAATACCCAGAAAATAAATTCAAAGATCCGAGAAAATACCTTATGTATTTGGATCTTTTAACCTGGCTTCCTGACGAATCTTTGATCCGTTCAGATAAAATGACTATGGCCTCGGGTTTGGAAGAAAGGGTTCCAATTTTAGATCATAGATTAGTAGAATTCGCCTTTAAAATTCCGACAAAATATAAAATCAGGGGAAGGAAATCTTGGAAATGGATTTTCAAAGAGGCAGTAAAAGATTATTTGCCACCACATCTTTTAAAAAAAGAAAAAAGAGGTTGGTTTCCGCCAGCAGCCAAATGGCTAAGAATGGGATTGAAAGATTTTGTCTATGAAATTCTCTCTTCGAATTATTGTCCTGCGACAAGAGAATACTTCTATTTTCCACAAATTAAACAAATTTTAGATGCTCATATTTCTGGTAAAAAATATAATTTGGATATAATTTGGTCCCTGCTTACTTTCCAAATTTGGCATCATCAATTTATCGAATGATAATATGAAGATTATATACATTGCCAACGCTAGAATACCAACTGAAAAGGCTCATGGAATTCAGATAATGAAAATGTGCGAAGCTTTTAGTGATCTTAAAATCCATGGTTCAGAATTTAAGGTAGAATTGGTTGTTCCTATGCGATTTAATTATATTAAGGAAGATCCGTTTAGTTATTATGGGATTGAAAGAAAATTTAAAATCAAAAAATTACCTTCTTTAGATTTAATTCCTTTAGACAAAGTTCTTGGAATCTTTGCCTTTTTGATCCAATCTTTGACCTTCTATTTTTTTGCTTTTTTCTATCTTCTATTTAAAAGAGCTGATATTTTATACACCCGTGATAAACTCTTTCTTTTTTTCTCAATTTTTAAAAACAACTTAATATATGAGGCTCATAGTTTCCCCAAAAATTATTTTTTATATTCTCTATTTCTAAAAAGAGTAAAAGGTATAATAGTTATTACTCAAAAACTTAAAAATCTTTTTGTAGAAAAAGAAGTTAGTCAGGAGAAAATATTAGTAGCCCCAGATGGGGTTGATTTTGAAAAATTTGATATAAAAGTGAGTCAAGAAGAATGCCGAAAAAAATTAAACCTTCCTTTAGGTAAAAAAATAGTTCTTTATACTGGCCATTTATATGAATGGAAAGGAGCTACCACGCTGCTTAAAGCAGCGTGGAAATTCGAAACCCAAAACCCGAAATCCGAAACCTTATTTGTTTTTGTCGGTGGGACGAAAAGAGATATAGAGAATTTCAAAGAGAAAGCTAAGAACTTGAATAATGTAAAAATTGTTGGCCATCGGCCATATACTGAAATTCCTTATTGGTTGAAAGCAGCTGATGTTTTAGTATTACCAAACACAGCCAAAGAAGACATTTCAAAATATTGGACTTCGCCAATTAAACTTTTTGAATACATGGCTTCCAAAAAGCCGATCGTCGCCTCAGATTTACCTTCGATTAGAGAAATTTTAAGTAGAAATAATGCGATTTTAGTTAAACCAGATGATCCCCAAGAATTAATCCAAGGTATTAAAAAAGCTTTAGAAAATAAAAATTTAACTGAGAAAATTTCAAATCAAGCTTTTCAAGATGTGCAAGAATATTCTTGGGAAGCGAGAACAAAAAGAATTTCGGGCTTTATAGAAAACAAATTATGAAGCTATCTATTATTGTTCCAGTCTATAATGAGAAAATTACGATTTTAGAAATTTTACGAAGGATTGGAAATGTAAATTTGGAAGGTATTGAAAAAGAGATAGTTATTGTTGATGATGGTTCTACCGATGGTACCCGAGAGATTTTAAAAAATTTAGAAAACAAATATACAATTATTTATCATCAAAAAAATCGAGGTAAGGGCGCAGCAATTAGGAGTGGTGTTTTGCATGCTAGCGGTAATATTATTCTAATTCAAGATGCTGATTTGGAGTTAGACCCAAAAGATTATCCTCGCCTTCTCTCCCCTATTTTAGAAGGAAAAGCTAAAATTACCTATGGCTCTCGATTCCAACCTAATAATCCTTATTTTTATTTGACCCATTATTTTGGAGTAAAATTTCTTAGTCGGTTAACTAATCTTTTTTATGGATCAAAATTGACCGATGTTTATTGTGGTTATAAAGCCTTTCGATCGGATGTTTTAAAAAACTTAAAATTAGAAAGCAAAAGGTTTGAAATTGAAGAGGAGTTGACTATAAAAGCCTTAAAAAAGGGTTATCAAATTTTAGAAGTTCCAATTCATTATTATCCTCGCAGTTTTAAAGAGGGAAAGAAAATCAAATGGCACAATGGTTTAAAGGCAATTTGGTTAATAATAAAATATAAATTTGTTTCATGAATTTAAAGATGAATGCAAAAAATAAATATTTTTCGATTCTCGTTCTGCTTTCTGCTTTAAATGTCCCAGCTGCTTTGTATTTTTTTAGTGAGTACATCGAGAGAGGCGATACACTTTCTTATGTCCAGACTATAAAATATTTTTTGGGAGAATCAGAGGCACCAGCTTTACCGATATTAGTAAAGCCGCTTTCAATGGTCACAGCTTCTGTTCTTGCTCTTTTGGTTAGTCCAAGAACTGCCTTATTTTTGCAAAATTTAATTTTTTATTTTGCAAGTTCTATTTTAGTTTTTAAAATCATTGAACGCTTGTACTTTAATAAAAAACAAGCCCTTTACGGAGCCTGCTTGTTTTTTACTTCTTTTCCGGTTTTATCCAATGGTCTTTCTTTTTTGACCGATATGACTGGTTGGTTTTTTGGCCTACTGGTAATCTATCTTACTCTTAATTTTTATTTTAAACCCAGTCTTAATTTGGCTTTGCTAGGAGGATTTTTTTCTGGGATTGGATTTTTATTCAAAGAAAGTGGGGTAGCAGGAGCTTTATTTTTTATTTTTTTGATTCTGATTTCTGGAAAATTTTTATGGAGAGAAAAGATAAAATATATTTTTCTTTTTTCGGTTTTCTTGATTTTACCCATCTTAATTTCTTCTCTGCTAATTTACAACGCTTTTCATTATAGTTATCTTGATTGGTACAGGCAAAATCTTGCAAGTGGATTCAATAATTTTTTTGAAATATCTGAACAATTTTTAGCAATGTTTTTGTTGGGTTGGATTTTTATTGCTAGAGGAACATGGAAGGCATGGAAAGAGAGAGGTGAGGCAAGGGAAAGGAGCTTGATTTTACTGGCATTGATTCCTTTGGCTTTTTTAGGGCTACTTTGGCCCTATTCAGCATCCAGAATTTTATTTTTAGGGGCTGCCCCGTTTTTAATTTTAGGAAGTCGAGGGTTGTTATTTAGGGAAAAAAAGAAAGAAATAATTTCTATTTTATTAATCGTTTTTTCAAATTATGCTCTCCCTAACCTTTTTGGTATTAGAGGTCTAAATTTGATAATAAAATTTTAATTTATAAATTGATATTAATTTATGACTTTTTCTGCTTTTTAATTCTGCTAATTCCCATTTTGGCAGGCAGCGCCGCCCAACTCCTTTTTTAAAAAGGTGTTTTAAGTTTTGGAAATCTAGAGTTCTCCCCTTCCAATCTTATTTCTTTAATTCCTCAGATTCTTCAGTTAGGTTATCTGATGTTTGGGATATTTCTGTTCGGAATAGCTTTTTTAAGTTATTTATTTGCCTTATCTAAATTTCAGCTAAACATTGTCTACCCAATTTTAGTTAGCGCCGGAATTGTCTTAATAAACCTCAGCTCCTGGCTGCTCTTCAAAGAACCCCTTTCTCTTATTCAAATAATCGGAATAATTACCATCATTTTCGGTATATTTTTATTGACCACCTCGAGTATAGGATGTTTTTAAAAACATGAATACCCTTTTTGACGAGCCCCTCCTCAGTTCAAATTTTAATAACAAGGCCTAATATTAAAATATCTAAATAGACCCTTTTTTCTAATGCTTTTCATTGACGAATTTGATTAAATTTAGTTAAATTAAATATATAGGAACGTGTTATGCATAATTCCTAACCCTTAAATTACGAATAAAATGGGTAGAAATTAGCAATTTATTTAAATAAAATAAATGAGATTAGCGAGATTTTGAGGTAGAATGGAGTATATGAGCTCCATCTCCCCTCGAGCTCGAACCAATCTCGAACTCATCTACAGAGGAGAAGCTGTTAATAAATGGCTTTCAGGCTCCAGGTCGACCGCC
>JASEJS010000041.1 GCA_030016765.1 Patescibacteria group bacterium | reverse complement strand
TCATTTCAGCTTTATTGCCAGAAGAGTGTGGGAAGACTAAACTTGAGCCTTATTACTACCATTATGATGGAATTGGAGGAGTAACTTCCTTAACTGATGATGAAGGTGAAATAGAAAAGAGTTATATCTATGATGCCTACGGTAATATCCTTTCTGTCAATGGTGATGATATAATCAATCTCTATCGTTTCTCAACAAAAGAATATAACTCCAAATCTGGTTTAATCTACTTTGGTGCTCGCTATTATGATCCAAAGATTGGAAGATTTATAACTCCTGATCCTTTAACTTGGGGACCGGATGATGCAAGATTGTTTGAAAATAATTTATTACCTCCCTCGATTCTTGCTCAAGTTTTAACTATTCAGAAAAAAGGTATAGTGAATCCTTCTTCGGCGGGAAATGGAAGAACATAAACACATTTACCCAATTTAAATTTTAGTTAATTTTGCTTCTAACAAATTTTTTTATGAATTTTCAAACAGGGATGATATTATTAACAATATTAGGGCCTTTCATTCATATAATCAGTGAATGCTATTATTTCTATCGAGCGAAAAGAATTTATGCTCAAAGGAAGAAAATTCCATTCGAAGAATTAAACAAGCAAATTGAGAAAGAAATTCTTAGAGGTCGTAATATCATCATCTACGGGGTATTACTTTTTTTTAGTGGATTTTTTCCTTTTTATTATTTTTTTTATCCTCTTTTTGGAAAGCTTCTTCAGACGAGTGTTAATCTTCTTCGTTCACTTTGGTTAATTTTATGTTTAGCCTGGCTAATTTCATTTGTATCTGCCGGAATATTCCATTTAGTTATTTATTCTCGATTAAGGAAAAAAATAAATTTAGAGAAAAACTAATAATACTTTTTGATAAATAAAAAAAGATAAAGTATATCTCTAATTTTTATAATTTTTGGTAACTGGTAATGAGAAGAATAAACTATTTAAAGTATTAAAGATAAAACTGGCTTCGTTTGAGAAGAGGAAGCCTTTTATAGAATTTTTTGAAATTCTCAGAGAAGCTGTTAATTTTTAAAGGTCTTTTAATATCAAAATTTTATCTCGATTATAAAAAATACCAAGTTGTGATTATTGGAGCAGGACCGGCTGGTTTAAGGTGCGCTCAGTTTTTGACCAAAAAAGGGAAAGAAGTTTTAGAAAAGAATGAAAAGGTAGTCCCAAAATATGTGGGGGAGTTAATTTTTAAGAGTTTAAGACTTTTAGGTCTTCCTCAAGACCTTTTAGAAAGGCAATTTCATCAGATTACTGTTTTTATTAGAAATAAAAAGTTCTCTCTGATTAGCAAATATCCCTTAATTTCTATTATCAGTCGGGAAAAATTAGGGGAATGGATGCTAGAAAAAACCCAGCAAGCAGAAGCATTTGGGCAAGAAATAGCTCATAAGATAATTAATCCTGAATATCTTGCTTAGGTATTAATTATCTTTTAAAAATTAAAAAGAGTCGGGAATCAATTCAGAATCTCCTTAGCTCAAAGTTAGCCAGAGGAGCTCTTTATAAAATATTTCAATCTCGTTTAAAAACAGCTTTTTTCATAGAAAAATAATAGAGAAGTAGGAGAAAAGACAGGAAGAAGGATCAGATTCATTTTTAATTTAATCTCCTTTTATTGTCTTAAAAATTATATAATTAGAGTATGGGTAAGGTTTCTTATTATTTAGGTATCATTATTGATGGCAATCGAAGATGGGCTAAAGAAAGAGGTTTGCCAACTTTTGAGGGTCATCGCTAAGGATTGAAAAAAAATAAAAGAATTAATTAGCTGGTGTAAAAATCATGGAATAAAAATTTTAACTATTTTTGTATTTTCTACTGAAAATTGGAAGAGATTAAAAAGAGAAATTAATTACCTAATGAGATTGGCCAAAAAAGCTATTGGTGATAATCTAAAAGAGATGTATCAAGAAGGAATCAAAATAAAAGTAATTGGCCAAAAAGAAAGATTGCCTCAATCTCTTCAGAAAGTAATTGAGGAAGCTGAAAAACTGATCTTGATTTAATTAACAGAACAGGTAAGAACAGCGTATTTCCAATTTTTAATTTGGCAAGGAGCTTATTCTGAACTCTATTTTTCTAATAAAAAGGTCATTTTTTCTGAGTTGAGATTATAAAAGGGAGAAGAATAGTAAATACAATGAAATTGTATTAGGCACATAATTATGTATGTACTCGGGCCAATCCCGTGATTGGAAAAGAGAAGCAACTTAATTTGAACTACTACTATGCTAATTGAGAAATCAGCGGGAGTAGTGATGTTCAAAAAGTTTGACAAAAATTTTTTAGGAAATATAATAAAATAGAAAGAATATGGCTAATACTGTTACTATTTCTAAAAAGGAATATCAGAGATTATTGGAAAGGGCTTTAAGGTACGAATATCTCCAAAAGATAATAAAAGAAAAGGCAGATATTTTTGGCCCTCCCTTGATAAGAAATATCAAAGAGATTATGAGAGCTTTTCGAGAGACAAAACTTTATTCTCCCCAATTTCTTAAAAGTTTAGAAAAAGGATTAAAAAGATCTTCTTACTTTAAAAAATGAATGTTGAAAATTCTTCCTTTACATGAGCCAAGAAAAATGCGAATTTGGAGTTTCAGGCTCGATAGAAAGTATCGGGTAATTTTTATTTTTCGTAATAAGGAAACAATTGAAATTATAGATGTGAATGATCATTATCAATAAAAATAAATATATGCCAATTGAGAGATCAGCTGGAGCAGTAATATTTAGGAGGGAGGGTAATAAAGTTTATTACCTTCTTTTGTATTATCCTTCTATTTCTCATCGGGCAGAAAAAGATTATTGGGATTTTCCAAAAGGGCATATTGAAAAAGGAGAAAAATTGGAAGAAACTGTAAAAAGAGAAATAGAAGAAGAAGCGGGTTTAAAAGATATTAATTTTATAAAAGATTTTAAAGAAACCATTAAATACTTCTTTAAATTTAAAGGAAAAAACATTTTAAAATTCGTCACCTTTTATTTAATCGAAACAAAAACCAAAGAGATTAAAATTTCTTTCGAACATAAAGGATATAAATGGTTGACTTATCCAGAGGCCCTAAAATATCTTTCTTTCAAAAATGCCAAAGAAATCCTCAAAAAAGCCAATGACTTTATTTCACCCCGTTAGAGACTCACGGATCTCCTTGAGAAAACGAGAATACCGACAATCTCTAACGGGGTTTCAAAGAAAGGTCTACGAGGTAGTAAGAAAAATTCCCAAAGGGAAAGTTTTAACTTATGAAGCAGTAGCAAAATTGGCTGGTTTTCCTCGAGCCTGGCGGGCAGTGGGGAACATTTTGAATAAAAATCGAGATCCAAAAATTCCTTGTCATCGAGTGATTAGAAGTAATGGAAAACTCGGTGGTTATAATCAAGGCCTTAAAAAGAAAGCCTTGTTATTAAAAAAAGAAGGAGTTATAATTAAAAAGCAAATTGCAAATTAAAAAAAGAAAGGAGGGAAAGAAATGGTTGGAATATGTGGCTTAAGCGTTGATGAGAAAAAAAGAGAGAGTTTTTCGAGAGATTTGTTTCTAGGCACATTTTATCAGCAACACCTCGATCAAGATTGGTCTGGTCTAGCAATAGTTAATAAAGAGGGAATTCAATGCCAGGCTTATCCAGGGCTTTTCAGACCAAATTTTGAGGAGAGAATAGAAGAGCTTGAGGGAGACTTAGGAATTGGCTATTGTGGGATCGCTAATGAACCATTCAAAAGAGATACTAAATTGGGAGAATTGGCTGCCTGTTTTGCCGGAAATATTCAGAATTGTCTGGAGCTAAAAGAAAAACTCATTAATCAAGGAATCTCTTTCAGTGACCGAAGGGGGGAGGACTTGGACATCGAAGTGATTATCAATCTTATCGCTCAGGGAAAAAATGTAGTGGATGGGATTAAAAAAATGACCCAGGAAATCAAGGGCACCTATACTCTTTTAGTGCTCACTGAAAAAGAAATTATTGCAGCTAGGCATCCCAGCGGTCACTGGCCTTTAATCCTTGGAGAAAAAGAAGAAGAAACAATAGTAGCTTCGAGTTCAGCAGGTTTTCCCAATCTGGGATTTGAAATTGTCAGAGATCTTCAGCCAGGAGAAATCATTTCAATCAGAGATGGAAAATTTAAATCAGAAGCACTAATGCCAACCAAGAGAGCTCAAATGTGTAGCTGGTGGTGGCTTTATCCTGATGATCCCTTTGGAATAAGAGAAGGAGTGGCAGTTAGTGAAATCAGAAAAAAATTGGGAGCAAAATTAGCTCAGAAAGACATTAAAAATGGTTTTATTCCTGATATTATTTCCAGTGAGCCAGCTTCAGGTACAAGTTACGCCATTGGTTATTATCAGGAGTTTTGCCGGCAAAGAGACGAAGAAAAAATAAAAAAGCTTCCAAAATTCGATGAGGTGCTGATAAAATATGGTTATACTCATCGAAGTTTTATTTGGAAAAAACCAGAAAAAAGAGGCTGGGAAGCAGGTATTAAACATCTGCCAAGTCCTGAGGACCATCGAGGAGAAGTAATAGTGCTTGTCGATGATTCAATAGTCAGGGGAACTACCAAAACGAAGGTGATTGAGAAAATCAGAAAACAGGGATTCAAAGAGATTCACCTTAGAATTGGAAGTCCGGAGCTTTACAGTGACTGTGAAATGGGAAAAGGCTTGAAGAGGGGAGAAACTTTAACCTCTCGTCTACCTGCGAAAGAAGAAAGAGTTAGATTTTTAGGTGTGGATAGTCTGGAGCACAATTCCCTCGAGGAATTATTTGAAGTTTTTGAAGAACGCGGAATCTCTCGAGATTCTCTCTGCGTAGATTGTTTTTTAAAAAAATAAATTACCGCCTTTAGGGCGGTATTTTTTAAAATTTTTAATCATTTTCTATTCTTTAATCTTTTCTACTATTTTTTTAAAAATTTCCGGATAGTTTTGGGCTAAGTTTGCTAAAATTTTTCGGTCAAGTTCAATCTTTTTTTCTTTTAATCCATGAATAAATTTACTATAACTTATTCCCAAATTTCGGCAGGCGGCATTGATTTGAATTTGCCAGAGTCTTCTAAGCTCTCTCTTTTTTGCTCTTCTATCTCGGTAGGCATATTTCCAGGCATGAAGCAAAGCTTCTTTTGCTGCCCGATATTTTGCTTTTCTTCCCCAACGAAAACCCTTGGCATATTTTAAAAGCCTTTTTCTTCTTTTTCTGGCTGCTTTTCCTCGCTTAACTCGAACCATAAGACATGATACAAATCTACGAATGTATGCCAATGTTGCGAATATGCGTATGCGAAAAGCGGGAGCTCACTTCTTCGCTCTATGCGAAAACGCACATGCGAATATTCGCATATTTGTAGATTGGCATTAAATTCGTAATTAGCATTATCTTGAAGGCAGCAGCCTTCGTATTTTTCTTGCTTCAGCTTTTGATAAAGGAACCCATTTCCTGCTTTTTCTTATCTTTTTCCCTGGTTTTTTCGCCCGATAATGGTCAAGACCGGTCGGTCTTCTTAGAATTTTACCGGTTTTAGTGATTTTAAAGCGTTTCAAAATTGATTTACGAGTCTTTTTGCTCATTTTTTCAATATAATCATTGTAAAACCCCCTGGCTCCTTTTTTAATTCCCGTTCAATTTTTATTGGAATCAGCTTTTCTAAAATTTCCAGAAATTGATTTATTTTTTCCTTGGCAAATTCTTCAAGGATTTTTTCTCTTCCCCGCAATCTCATTTCTATTTTCACTTTATTTCCCTTTTTCAAAAATTTCTCTGTCTGGTGAGCTCTAATTTCCATGTCATGGAGAGAAATATTAAATCCTAACCTTATTCTTTTTAGTTCCCCTCCTCTTTTTATTTTAGCCTGCCTTTCTTTCTTTTGAAGCAAATATTGATATTTTCCATAATCCATTATTTTACAGACTGGTGGTTCAACCTTTTCAGTAACTTGGATTAAATCTAAACTACGCTCCCTAGCTATCTGGAGCGCTTCTTCCAGATCCATAATTCCCAGCTGCTTTCCAGTTTC
>JASEJS010000040.1 GCA_030016765.1 Patescibacteria group bacterium | reverse complement strand
AAGGCAATAGAATATCCCGGAGAGATGGATGAGGAGCTAAAGAGAGTAGTCAAAATTGCGGTTCATTTGCGACTTCTCCAGATAAGGAAAAATAGACATTATAATAAATACGATATAGAGGGAATCAGCGGAGCTTTAGCTAAAATAGGAGAAAGTTTAGCTGAGGAGCCCTATAAAACGAAATTTAGAGAACTAGCCAGAAATGCTTTGCCAGCGATCAGAGATTTAGAGGAAATAATAGCAATTGTCAGGGAAGCTGGGATTAGTGAAGAGGAATATAAATCCCTAATTCAGAAAGCAGTAGAGGTAGCAGAAGAGAGAGATGGCAAATCCTCGGAAACTTTCAAGTTGAGAAAACTTCTGGAGATGCCAATTATTACTGAGGATTTCTTAAGAGCAGGAGATACCTATCTTAAGAAAGGGGAAATCGACAGAGCTTGTTCGATATACGAAAAATTTTCGCCAGGGACAATTGGCAAAACAAGAGAGAAAATCATCGCTGTCTGCAATAGGATAAGCAAGCGAGGATATAGCTGGTTAAAATGGCAAAAAATCCGGAGAATGGCTAAAAAACTCGGAATAGAGATATTAAGAGATTGTTGAGTTTCTCATTGGAAAATCTCAATCCTTTAAGCACTTTAATTTTTTAAAGTGCTTTTTTATTTTAAAAATTTGAATTTATATTTTTAAAAGGATAAAATATTTTATTATGTCAATTTTGCCGAGGATTGAAAAAGTTACTAGAGATGCTACTCTCTGTCATTTCTTTTTGATGTTTGGCTATAAAGTTTTCTCTCTTTATTTCCCTTTATTTTTAATAGCCAGAGGCCTTTCTTTGCCAGAAGTTGGCTACACTTATCTCTTAATTTATTTACCTTTAGCCATTTTTGCTCCAATAGTTGGCTTTTTTAGTCACAAAATAAATTCCGCCATTTTGGCGACAATTGGAATTCTGGGTTATGGAATTTATGCCTTGGGAATGATTTTAATTCCCCCCCACCAGCCCTGGTGGAGGGCCAGTTTATTTTATTTTTGGCAGGTTTTGTTAGGGATTTCAGCCGCTATGTTTTTTGCTTCAGCTAGAGCGATTTTAATAAGCTCTTCAATTGCAAGTTATGATCGGGCTTTCGGCTGGTTTTATACTGCTCCTTTTTATGCTGATGCTCTAGCTCCGGCAGTTGGCGCTCTTTTTATTTGGAAATTTGATTTTATTGGCGTTTTTATTTTTAGCACAATTTTGCAAATTTTCACGGCTATTTTTTGTTTTTCCCAGCTGAAAAAGCCAACCCTAAAACCTTTGAATAAATATTTTAATTTTCAAAAATTTCAAGAAAATTACCAAAAAGTTTTTCAAGAGATAAAGAAGCCTGCTATTTTATTGCCAATTTTAATTTCCCTTTCAGTTTTACTTTTAACTGGATTTTACCAAGCCTTTTTCGTTTTATTTTTAAAAGATGTCTTAAATTGGTCTCAAGATTTAATTTTGATCTTCGGCTCAGTTTTATCTTTTTTACTTTTACCGATTTCTTTGTGGATTATAAATCGAGTTGGAAAACAAGAAAGCAAAAAGAGTATTTTTGAAGGAAGCTCCATTACTGGAATTTTCTCCATTTTATTTGGTTTACTTTTAGCTTTTTTAAATTTCTCTTTAATTTTATTAATAATGCTTGGCAAATCAGCTGGAACTTTAATGGCAGGTTCAGGAAGGTCTGGTTTGATTTCTCAAAAATTAAAAGATTATCCAGAAGAAGGAGGAGCAATAGATACTATTTTTGCTCCTTTAGGGGTAGCCTTGGGAGCTTTAATTTCTGGGCTGCTGATTGGATTTTTGGGATATCAGCTTTTATTTATTCTGGGTGGAATTTTAGTTATTAGTGCTGCGATTATTGGGAAAAACTTGACAAGAATTTGAAAAGGTATAATATTTTTTTTGATAGCAGAAGGAGGAAAAAAGCTATCAAACAGCACATAATAAATAAAAAATAAGGGAGGTGAGGGGAAATGGAAATGGATATCGTTGGTAAAGAGAGTAAAGAGAGAAAGAAAAAGGGCAGAGGAAGAAAAAAGAAAAAAGAAAGAAAGGGTAGAGTATATGAATGAACAAGCAAGGAAAGAAAAGCGTGTTTCTCTGTGGTTTCCAGATTTGGGAACAGAGGGGTCGCTCTCGTTAGAATTTGTCCCTCTCAAGCAAGGCAAGTCAGAATTAGACCAATGGGTAGTTGTTTTCTCTCTTGGAAGGGATCCAAAGGAATATTTCAGCAAATACGAAGAAGCTTTTGATTACTTCAAGGAACTCTACCAAAAGTATAACTTAGAGAAAAACCGGAAAGCATATTTTGAGGAGCAAATTGCCTGGAGAGAATCCCGGGGAAAAAAGCTCTTAAAGGATATGCGACTAGGAATTGCTGGTCTTATTCTAGGATTCTTAGCTGCCGGAATCCTTGGGGTATTGGCTGCCATCGATACTGGAATCATAGCTGGAATAGTGGATGGTGTAATTATAGCTACCCCCCTGACGATTACTATCTGGTGGTATCTTCGAGAAAAAGAGGGAAGTCAGAGAGTCCGTTTTTTGCAAAAAGAGATAGAGGAACTTCAAATAGAGAAAGAGAAAAGTCCTTTCTGAAAGAGCGAAAAGAGGAATATAAAATAATAAAAGGCGCTTGACTCCAAAGTTGGTTGAGCGCCTTTTTTCTTTTAAAAATTTGACAGAGTTTTAATGATTTGATAATTAAGAAAGTGGAGGGAAAATTTGCCAAAGGCAAATTTGATGATCTTTTAAAAATAAAAAAGGAGATGAGAAAGGATGGTAAGTGAGATAGGAATACCCTTAATGCCAGCAGAAATAGAAGTGCTACCCCTTGAGCTGAAAGAGATAGCCAAAAAGCAACAAAGACTATGGGAGAGACAACAAGAAAGGATAGAGATCTTGAAATCCTATCAAGACAAAGATTTTGAAAAGACACTACAGAGAATACAAAAATATACTGGAGAAATAAACGAGGAATTAAAAGTGATAACGAAGATTGCAGCTCATTTAAGATTGTTTGAGATAAAAAAACAAGGTTTTTACTCCCCAGACGATATAATAGAGATCAGTGGAGCCTTGGAGAAAGTAGGAGAGAACTCAACTCAATCTCCCTGGAAAGAGAAAATTATCGAGATAATATCGACCATTCCAACTAAACATTACTATGTGAGAGAGCTACTATCGGTTCTCAAGGATAAGATGCGCCTAGAGGAAGTGGAAGCCATAAGTTTACTTCAAAAAGCAGCAGAAAGAATAAAGCGAGAATGGCCGAATTGGGAGGTTTTCTTGTTAAGGAAAAAGCTAGGAATGCCGGTTGATACACTGGACTTTAAGATGGGCGATATGTTCCTTGAAGAAAGAAATATCAAGGGAGCTTATGCAATATACCAAGCACTTGGAATAAAAGAAGGGCCACGAGCCAAAATTATTAAGTTGTGGGAGAACGCACCGAAAGGATGGATAAAGGAAATATTCAAAATAGCTAGAGAAGAGTTGGGCATAAAAATAAAAGATTGCTGAGAGAAAAATCAACCTCTTTTAATTTTTAAGCGCTTATTTTTTAAGCGCTTTTTTGCTTTTAAAAAACTTGCCAAAATTTAAGTTTTAGTTTAAGATTAAATTATATGGTCAGAAAAATTGGTATTGATTTAGGAACCTGTAATTCTCTAGTCTTTATCCCTGGTAAAGGGGTAGTTTTGCAAGAACCCTCAGTGGTGGCGGTAGCCTTAGCTGAGAATAAAATTCTGGCTGTGGGCGCGGCAGCTAAAGAAATGACTGGCCGGACTCCTGATACCATTAGAGTTTACCGACCCTTAAAAGATGGAGTGATTGCTGACTTCCGAGTAACCCAGGCCATGATTAAGATATTTTATTGATAAGGTTTCGGGGTTCTGGCGTTTTTTAAAGCCAGAATTAATGATTGGGGTTCCAGCTGGTATTACCTCTACTGAGAGGAGAGCAGTGATTGAGGCTGGAATGGCTGCTGGAGCAAAAGTGGTCTTTTTGTGGCCAAAGAACCAATTTTAGCTGCCATTGGGGCCGGTATCCCGATTAATTCTTGCTCTGGCAATATGATTGTTGATATTGGTGGAGGGACTTCAGAGGTGGCCATAATTTCTCTAGGTGGGATAGTTACTTCCCATTCGGTGAGGGTGGCTGGGGATGAAATGGATTTAGCCATTTCCGAATACATTAAGAAAAAATATAATTTGGCAGTTGGGGAACAAACCGTCGAAGAAATAAAAATAAAAATTGGAACGGCTTTACCAGAGAAAGAAGAAAAGACAATGGAAATTCGGGGCCGAGATTTGATTTTGGGTCTGCCAAAAAATATCAAAATTTCTTCTAATGAAGTAGCTGAAGCAATCGCTGACCCTCTGGCTGAGATTATTCAGGTAATAAAACTTGTTCTCAGAAATACTCCGCCGGAATTGTCAGCTGATGTGATGGATAAAGGAATGGTTTTGTGTGGCGGAGGGGCTCTCTTGAGAAATTTTCCAGAACTAATCGCCCAATCGACTGGTGTCCCTTGCCTTCTGGCTGAAGAACCAATGCTTTGTGTAGCCAAAGGAACGGGAGTGGTCTTAGAGAATTTGGATGCCTATAAAAAGAGCATAATGACTAAGAAATGACCACTAATCTTTACGAATTTTCACGAATAATTTACCAATATATATTCGTAATAAATTCGTTTAAAATTAGTATTTATTCGTGGTGATAGGTCATCAAAAACAATGGCAATTCTTAAAACAGAGTGCCGAGTTGGGTAGGTTGGCTCATGCCTATTTATTCTCTGGGCAAGAAAAATTAGGAAAAAGAAAAGTAGCTCTGGAATGGATCTCATTGCTTTTTGGCCAGGATATTTCAAAAAAACTCCATCCCGATTTCATTTCCATTGAGCCCCAAGCTTCCCCTTCTGCTCAAGCTTCGACAGGCAAGAAGGAGATTCAAATCTCTCAAATCAGAGAACTTATTTTGAAATTATCTCTCCGGCCCTATTTAGCCCCAATTAAGTCAGCAATTATAGACCAAGCCCATCAAATGAATGAAGAGGCTCAAAATTGCTTTTTAAAAACCTTAGAGGAGCCAAAGGGTCAGGCCCTTTTAATTTTAATCACTGACTGGCCAGAAACTCTTTTTCCAACCATTCGTTCCCGATGTGAGATGGTTAAATTTTACCCCGTGCCAAAATTAGAAATTGAAAATTATTTAGCAGATCAAGATATTTCTAAAGAAAAAGCCAAAGAGATTGCCAAACTTTCTTTGGGAAGACCGGGAATAGCCATCGATTTTATTTCTAATCCGCAAAAATTAGAAAATCAAAAGAAAATAATAAAAGAGTTAATTGAAATTTCCAATTTACCTTTAGCTAACCGTTTTCAATATGCTAAAGAAATATCCCGGAGTGGGAATCTAAGGGAAATTTTAGAGATATGGCTAAATTATTTCCGGAATATCTTTATTGAAAAGTGTTCATCACCAGATGATGAACAAATTAAGGAATATTCCTTTTCCAAATTGAAAAATATTCTTAAGCAAATTCAAAACACCAATTTTCTAATTTCTACTACCAATGTTAATCCAAGATTGGCTTTGGAAATTTTAATGCTTGAGCTGTAAACAAAAATCGCGACCATCGCGATTTTTAAAATTGTAAATTAATAATTGCCTAAAATAAATCTACACCAAGTTTCTCTTTAATAACTTCTTTGACTCTTTTAATGTCTGCCTTCATTGCGGCAAATTCATCTTCGAGTTTAGTTACTATTTTAATAAATCCATCAACGGCATTATAAGTGTCATTAATTCTTGTTCTAATTTTACCAGTCTCTCTCTGGTCTCTTTAAATCCTTCCTTTGCATCTACTTTAATTATGTTTACATCTTCCTCAATTTTATTTAATCTATTTTCCAATTCTTTTTCCATACAAATATAAAGATAATGCGTAATAAGGTAAGGGGAGATAAAGTTCCCCCTTTCCCCTATTTTTAAACTTTTGAAAAGATTGGTTGCTCTTTGATAAAATTAGGAATAGCTATTGGAATAAGGTTTTCCTTATTATGCAGTTGAAAGTTAATTACTCCAGCAATGATTTTCCATCTCAGATGATAATCTTTTAGGGAATGGCGATAGATTTGTTTTAAAATCTTGAATCTTTTACAT